>CABUMU010000037.1 GCA_902492855.1 uncultured Collinsella sp.
ATGAAGGAAACCGAGAAGATCGAGATCATGCATTTCGACCAGGAGGGCTATCTCGAGGACGGTAAGGCGCTCTACGAGACCGGCAAGAAGATGACCGCGCTCGCCGACAAGGTCGCCGACGAGGGCTACGACGCCGTGTTCCTGATGGGCGTCGGCGGCACCTGGGACGAGCTCATGCAGCTCGAGTACCTCATGAACAAGTTCGGCGACCGCGACCTCGAGGTCTACCTGATCCACGCCGCCGAGTGGAACGTCATGGGCCACAAGCGCATGACCGAGAAGTCCGTCGTGATCACCGCCTCCGAGTCCGGAACCACCCCCGAGGTCCTCGAGGCCGTCAAGAAGATGAAGGAAAAGGGCGTGCGCGTCTACGCCATGACCAAGCCCGAGGGCCCCATCGGCCAGGCTGTCGGCGCCGAGAACTGCGTCGCCATGGCTTCTGACCATGGTTCGGGCGGCTGTGAGAAGGGCTACTACCTCGCCGACTGCTTCGGCCTGCGCCTGCTCAACCGCCGTGGCTGCTTCCCGCAGTTCGATAAGTTCATCGAGCAGACCAAGGACGTTTGGACCCACCTGGTCGACATCCGCAAGAGCTTCGAGCCGCGCGCCGAGGAGCTCGCCAAGAAGTACGCCCTGGCCCCCTACACCATGTTCATCGGCTCCGGCGCCCTGTGGGGCGAGACGATCCTGTTCTCGATGTGCATCCTGGAGGAGATGCAGTGGAAGCGCACCCGCTACATCACCTCGGCCGACTTCTTCCACGGCACCCTCGAGCTCGTGGAGCCGGGCGTCCCCGTGTTCCTGTTCATGGGCGAGGACGAGAACCGCAAGCTCGACGAGCGCGTCCGCGCGTTCCTCAACCGCGGCGTGACCGGCGACACCGACATCAACATCATCGACACCGCCGAGTTCGCGATCCCCGGCCTTGACGACGAGTTCCGCGTCATCGTCTCCCCGTGGATTCTGACGGTGCTCGTGACCGACCGCCTGGCTCGCTACTACGAGACGGTCACCAAGCACAACCTCAAGTATCGTCGCTACTATCACCAGTTCGACTACTAAAGAAAACGGGTGCGGGAACGTGCCGGGCTATTGAGAGGAACACAGAATGAGACAGTACATCATCGCCAGCCATGCGCACTTCGCTACCGGCATCAAGGAGAGCGTCGAGCTGCTCTCGGGCGCTCGCGACAACGTCCACGATCTTTCGATGTTCGTCGATGGCCGCATGGACGTGGCCGAGGAGGCCCAAAAACTGCTGGCAGGCATGTCTGCCGACGATGATGTCGTTGTCTGCACCGACCTCTTTGGCGGCAGCGTCAACAACGAGTTCACCAAGATCGTCCAGACGCGTCCCCGCACGTACCTCGTTACCAACATGAACCTTCCTCTGCTCATCCAGCTGCTGTTCTCTGACGAGTCGGCGCCGGTTGAAGAGACGATTCGCGCCATCGTCGCTGCGGACGATACGCGCGTGAAGTTCGTCAACGATCTTTTGGTCGATGACGACGAGGAAGAAGAGTTCTAATCCGTAGCACCTACTGACACGCCGTAAGACGGCACAAGACCTTTGGGGGGTCACATTATGATTCAGCTACTTCGCGTTGACCATCGCCTGCTTCATGGCCAGGTCGCGGTCTCTTGGGTTCAGGGCCTCGTCTCCAACTGCATCTTCTGCGTGGGCGATAAGGTCGCCAACGACCCGGTGTGGAAGACGACGCTCAAGATGGGCAAGCCTGCCGGCTGCAAGCTCGTCATCAAGGATATGGCGAATGCCATCGAGGCTATCAACTCGGGCGTGACCGACAAGTACAAGATGATCATCTGCGTTGCCACCATCGCTGAGGCAAAGCAGCTTGTTGAGGGCTGCCCGCAGATTAAGTCGGTCAACCTGGGCAACACCAAGCCCAAGGACGAGAAGCGCCCCGATGCTCGTCAGGTCTCTCGTCAGATCTTCCTGACCGCAGCCGAGGAAGCCGATGTGCGCGAGATGCTGGATCGTGGCGTTGAGGTCGAGATTCGACCCCTGGCCGATGACCCCAAGGTTGACTGCGCCAGCGTGCTCTAGGCGTTTGAATTCGAAGAGTCTGAGCTCTTCGTAGTGTCCTATTAGGAAAGGGGGATGTATGCTTACCCAAGCAATCCTCATCGGACTTATCGCCGCATTTGGTAAGTTCGACTTCCAGCTCGGTACGCTCTATGCGTTCCGCCCCATCGTCCTGTGCCCGCTCGTGGGTCTGGTGCTGGGGGACCTGCAGTCCGGCCTCGCGATCGGTGCGAGTCTGGAGCTGCTGTTCATGGGCTCGATCTCCATCGGCGCCTACGTGCCGCCTGATGAGACGATCGGCGGCGTGCTCGCCTGCGCCTTCGCTATCCAGCTGGGCCAGAGCACCGAGGCAGCCATCGCGCTTGCCATGCCCATCGCCACGCTGTGCCTTGCCATCAAGAATATCCTCAACGCCGCCCTGCCGATCCTGGTTGACCGCGCTGATGTCTTCTCCGGCCAGGGAAACCTTAAGGGTGTCTATGCGATGCACTTCCTGATCGGTTTAACCGGCATCATCATGGCGTTCCTGCTGTGCTCGCTGTCGTTCTATCTGGGTGCTGACGCTATCCAGGGCGTGCTCGACTTTATCCCCGACTTTGTTCTTGCTGGCTTTGGCGTTGCCGCCAACATCCTGCCGGCCATGGGCTTCGCCATGCTCGGCCGCCTGGTGCTCACCAAGCAGCTCGTGCCCTTCTACTTCCTGGGCTTCCTGCTGTGCTCCTACGCCAACGTGCCCGTCCTGGGCGTCGCCCTGATCGCCATCATCATCGGCATCGACAAGTTCGACCTGCTCGGCCTGGGCGGAGCCCAGCCCCAGCTCTCCGCGGAAGGGGATGAGGACGATGACTTCTAGTCCCGAGAACAAGATCACGCGCTCCGACCTCGTCAAGAGCGCCGTCAACGTCGGCGCCCTGGGCATGGAGTTCTCCTGGACCTACTACAAGCAGATGAACATCGCCTTCTGCCTGATGGTCGCCAACATGCTCAAGAAGATCTACGCCGGCCGCCCCGACGACTACGCCGAGGCCCTGCACCGCCACTGCGCGTTCTTCAACATCACCGTCCAGTTCGCCCCGTTCGTCGGCGGCATCGCGATGGCCATGGAGGAGAAGGTCGCCCGCGGCGAGATCGAGCCCGAGAGCGTCAACGACGTCAAGGCCGCCCTCATGGGCCCGCTGTCCGGCATCGGCGACTCCATCTTCCTGTCGACGCTGCGCGTGGTCGCCGCCGCGGTGGGCATCAGCCTGTGCCAGGCCGGCAACCCCTTCGGCCCCATCGCCTTCCTGCTCATCTACAACGTCCCCGGCTTCGCGCTGCGCGTCTGGGGCGCCGTCAAGGGCTACGAGCTGGGCGTGGGCTTCCTGGACGAGGCCCAGAGGACCGGCCTCATGCAGAAGATCATGACCTGCGTGGGCATCGTGGGCGTCATGGTCGTGGGCGCCATGTGCAAGGACATGTTCTGGGCCAGCATCCCGGTCGCCATCGGCTCGGGCGACGACGCCCAGACCCTCCAGGACATCCTGGACGGCATCATGCCCGGCATGCTCGGCATGATCGCCTTCTGGCTGTACTACTGGCTGCTGTCCAAGAAGATCAACCCCATGGTGCTGATCGTGGCCACCATGGTCGTGGGCATCATCGGCGCGTTCTTCGGCGTGCTGGCGTAAGGGCCCGGCTGCATAGATTTTCGTTGCAACCTGGAAAGGGGATGGAGCAGGCCTATGCCCTCCATCCCCTTTTTGTATAGAAGGAGTTCGTATGTTCGCGAAGGATCGCGAAGCAATGCGCCTGACGCCGGCAGAGGTCAGGCTGATTCTCATTGAGTCCCTGCAGTGGTGCGCCAACAACGCGGTCTACTTTTTGGGGCTTATCGGTGCGGCCACGTATGATCTGGCCGGCACGGCCTTTTTGGTTGCCGCCATTACGCTCGTGCGCAATCTTATGACGTCGGCGGGCAATATGGTGTCGGGCTCGGTCATCGATCGCTTTGGACCGCGCCGGACGTCATTTGTGACGTGCGTGATTACGGCTGTGCTATCGCTTGGCGTGGGGTTGGCGCCGCTGTCTGTCCCCGGGCTTGTGTTTGCCGCGTGCGTCTTGGGGCTTGCGGGCGGCTTTATCAACACCTGCACGCATGCGTTTCCGGGATACCTGGAGTCGACCACCGAGGGCCGTACCCGCGTGAACGGTCTCATGGTGTTCTACAGCAATATCGCCTATACCGCTGGCCCGCTGCTCGGCGGTGCCATCGTGAGCTGTTTTGCCACGCAATCGGTCTATCTGCTCATGGCGGGCATGATGGGCGTGGCGGCCGTGCTCTCCTTGGGCTGTCACGAGTGCGTTGTTCCCGCAAAAGGGGAAAAGCCGAAGGGCGGTATTCTGGGCGGCATGGCCGAGGGTGCGCGACTTACGTTTCGCGACCACGACCTGCGCCTCATCTTTATCTCGGGCTTTTTGGGATTCTTTGCGTTTGGCGCGTTTGATTCGCTTGAGTCGTTGTTCTACCGTGATGTGCTCAACGTGGATATCGTCTGGCTGGGCTGGCTGTCCTCGGTCGTGGGCCTCACTTCCTCGGTGGGCGCGTTCATCCTGACCAAGCTTTCTGCTCGCCATGTCAACCTACGATTGCTGCTCGGCGCGCTCATGGCCGTGGGCATTGGGTCCATGGTGTACGTGGGCACCGATATGCTGGGGGTCGCGATTGTCGGTCAGGCGATTAACGGTCTGGCCTGGGGATTCCTGGAACCGCTGCAGATGATCTTGATTCAGGAGCGCGCTGACATCAAATACCTGGGGCGCATTACCGGCTTTGTGCGTTTTGGCCTGATGAGCGCCGGCGTGCTGCCGCTGCTGGCGGCTCCGTTTTTGGCGGAGGCTTTGGGTGTCCAGACGGTACTGTTTGGGGCATCGACCATTATTGCGCTGGTAGGAACGCTGTTCTTTGTCACACAAGGGAGGCGCCAGAGGCGTTAGCTATACATTCAATTCTAATTTAATACCACTCACCAGAGAATTTCGACCGTTCACCGAGGATTGGAGCAGATTGATAAGTGGTATTAAAAACACATCAGGTGTATGTCTATAATTGGTATCGAAAAGAAACGCGATGTATAGAGTTGCGTGCAGGACAGAAAGGAAAAGCCATGAAGGAAACCGAGAAGATCGAGATCATGCATTTCGACCAGGAGGGCTATCTCGAGGACGGTAAGGCGCTCTACGAGACCGGCAAGAAGATGACCGCGCTCGCCGACAAGGTCGCCGACGAGGGCTACGACGCCGTGTTCCTGATGGGCGTCGGCGGCACCTGGGACGAGCTCATGCAGCTCGAGTACCTCATGAACAAGTTCGGCGACCGCGACCTCGAGGTCTACCTGATCCACGCCGCCGAGTGGAACGTCATGGGCCACAAGCGCATGACCGAGAAGTCCGTCGTGATCACCGCCTCCGAGTCCGGAACCACCCCCGAGGTCCTCGAGGCCGTCAAGAAGATGAAGGAAAAGGGCGTGCGCGTCTACGCCATGACCAAGCCCGAGGGCCCCATCGGCCAGGCTGTCGGCGCCGAGAACTGCGTCGCCATGGCTTCTGACCATGGTTCGGGCGGCTGTGAGAAGGGCTACTACCTCGCCGACTGCTTCGGCCTGCGCCTGCTCAACCGCCGTGGCTGCTTCCCGCAGTTCGATAAGTTCATCGAGCAGACCAAGGACGTTTGGACCCACCTGGTCGACATCCGCAAGAGCTTCGAGCCGCGCGCCGAGGAGCTCGCCAAGAAGTACGCCCTGGCCCCCTACACCATGTTCATCGGCTCCGGCGCCCTGTGGGGCGAGACGATCCTGTTCTCGATGTGCATCCTGGAGGAGATGCAGTGGAAGCGCACCCGCTACATCACCTCGGCCGACTTCTTCCACGGCACCCTCGAGCTCGTGGAGCCGGGCGTCCCCGTGTTCCTGTTCATGGGCGAGGACGAGAACCGCAAGCTCGACGAGCGCGTCCGCGCGTTCCTCAACCGCGGCGTGACCGGCGACACCGACATCAACATCATCGACACCGCCGAGTTCGCGATCCCCGGCCTTGACGACGAGTTCCGCGTCATCGTGTCTCCGTGGATCCTTTCCTCGCTGATCACCGATCGCCTTGCCGCTTACTACGAGACGGTCACCAAGCACAACCTCAACTACCGTCGCTACTATCACCAGTTCGACTACTAAGAGCAAATAACGTTTGTGTAATTGGGCCCCGCTCCTATATGGAACGGGGCCCCGTTTGGGTTGGAGAGTAATTATGAGCTACCCCCAGCTTGCCGTTATGAATATCAGCCATCGCTACTTTGATCTTGAGGAGTTCTTTTCTTCGGCAGCGGTTTCGGGCTATACGTGTTGCGAGTTTTGGACCGGGGCGATGCATCTGTATGTCGATTGCCATGGATACGATTCGCTCGAGCAGGTGCGGGAGCTGTCACAGCGGTATGGGGTTCGGATTGTGGGGCTTTGTCCCGAACAGAACAACCCCAAGCCGTGGAATATCGCGGCGCGCGGGAATGAGGCGCGTGCCCGCACGCTCGCGTACTTTAAGAACGTTGTGGATATTGCGGCGGAACTTGGAGCCGAGCAGGTCATGGTCTCGAGCGGCTGGGCATTTTTGAACGAGCCGATCGAGGACGCGTGGGGTCGCAGCGCCTCGATGCTGCGTGCGATTGCCGAACATGCGGGAGAGCGCGGCGTGCGACTGGTGCTCGAGGCCCTACAGCCGGTTGAGTCGATGATCGTGAACTCGGCGGCCGATACGAAGCGCATGATCGAGGCGGTTGATCATCCGGCACTTAAGGCGTGTCTGGATTTGGGCGCTATGGCGGTGGCGGGGGATACCATCGACGATTATTTCGATCTACTTGGCGATGATGTCGCCCACGTGCATTTTGTCGATGTTGCGGCAGATGGCACGACGCATCTTGCCTGGGGTGACGGCGACCGCGATATGCGCGCCGACCTGGATAGGCTGGTGGCGCGCGGCTATCGCGGAGTTGTTTCGGCCGAGACCTATGACTGGCGCTATTTTGCCGACCCCGCAGCTGCCGATGCGCAGGTAATGGCAGAGTATCGTCGTGCGATTGGCGCCTAGGTGGGGTTGGGCTGCGGCAATCTGCCCTATGTTTCCAAATGAATACGGTGTGAGCCGTTGCGACGGATTTTCCCCGCAAACACTCTAGTATGCTAAAGTACCCAGAAGACCGGCGGAGCTATGCCGGTCTTCTGCTCTATATGAAACACAGCATGAGGAGGCTCACCAGATGACGGCCACACCGTGGGGATTCCGGGACATATTGCCCGAGGAGGCTCAGGCGCGCGAGGAGATCGCATGTACGGTGAAGGGCTGCTTTAGGGAGCATCATTACCTGCCGGTCGAAACGCCGCTGCTCGAGGACAAGGGCTCACTCGAGGAAGGCGGCCGCATTGCGGACACGCCGTTTAAGCTCTTTGATGAAGACGGTCGCCTGCTGGTGGTCCGTCCCGACAACACATTGCCGATCGTGCGTCTGGTTTCGACCCGCATGCGCGCGGCCGACCTGCCCCTGCGCCTTCGCTACGAGGCGCCGGTGGTTCGTGAGTGCCAGCGCAATGCCGGTGGCTCGCGTCAGTTTACACAGCTGGGCTTTGAGCTTATCGGCGCGGGCGATACCGCGGGCGATGTCGAGATCGTCTCGCTGGTGGCGGAGGCCGTACGCGAGCTGGCGCTTCCCGATGCGCGCATTATCGCAGGCAGCGTGCGTCCTTTTAAGGAATTGCTCGCGGTATGCGAGGATCGTGAGCTGGCTGCCGAGGCCCTGCGCTGCGTGCATGCCAACGACTTTGTGGGCCTCGATGCCCGCGTGGCTGCCAGCGCCGAGTCCGATGCCGTCAAGGCCGCCATTAGCGAGCTGCCGCGTCTGCACGGCGGAGCCGAGGTGCTCGATCGCGTGGATGCGTTGCTGGTTGCCGCCGGTATCGTCGCGCCGCTCACGCACGAGCTACGCGCTCTGGTCGAGGGCTTGGCTCCCGAGGACGCTCAGGTGCTGTCCTTCGACTTCTCCATCATGAACTCGTTTGATTACTACACGGGCCTGGTCTTTAAGGCCTATGCCGGTGGCCTGCCCGATCCGGTGGGCTCGGGCGGTCGCTACGACTCCATCTTTACCGGTGCATTTGGCGACGGCATCGAGGTGCCGGCGGCGGGCTTTGCCTTTTCGCTCGAGCGTCTGGAGGCCGCGCGCACCTCGGCCGAGGACGCTGCTTCCGATGGTGACCATGCCGTGGGGCGCGGCACCGAGGGTCCGCTGCGCATCGCCGTGCCCAAGGGCTCGCTCAAGGCCGACACGCTCGACGTGCTCGAGGCCGCAGGTTTGGACGTCTCTGAGCTGCGTGACCCCGGCCGTCACCTGATTGTGCGCGGTCGCGACACGCGTGCCGGCGAGGGCACGGTCGGCGATATCGAGTTTGTCATCGTGCGCCCCAGCGACGCGCCTGCTTTTGTGGGCTGTGGCGGTGCCGATTGCGGCATCTGCGGTTGGGATTCGCTTATCGAGGCAGACCTCAACCTGCTGCAGCTGGTCGACCTGGGCTATGGCCTGTGCACCTTTATCGAGGCGGAGCCCGCATGGCGCGCCGGTCAGGCCGAGCGCAACTATGCTCGCCGCGGGTCGCTTCGCGTGGCCACCAAGTATCCGCGCATTGCGAGTGCCTGGTATGCCGAGCGCGGCGTGAACGTCGACATCGTTTCGCTGCACGGCAACATCGAGCTGGGCCCCATCGTCGGCATGACCGATCGCATCGTGGATATTACCGCCACGGGCGCCACGCTGCGCGACAACGACCTGGTTATCACCGGCCGCATCATGGACTGCACGGCCCGCTTCTTTGTCAACCCGGGTGCCGCTCGCCTGGACCCGCGCGTACGCAATCTGGCCGATCGCTTGGCCGCGGCCGTGAAGGACAAGCATTTTGAGCCCGTCGCGGGCTCGGCACAATAGCGCGAGCACGCACGGGCGCCCCAACGTACGGGCTGCGGGCCGACTGGCGCCGCCGCCCGGCCTCTCGTTTTTCGAACACAACCTCGACCGATAGGGGATACCGATATGAAGACCATCAAGCTTGCTCCCGGTGAGCGTCTCGTTACCAATCAGCTCAACCGCAAGGGCGTGCTGCCGCAAAACATCGTCGACGCCGCCCGCGATATCGTGGCCAACGTGCGCGCCAACGGCGATGCCGCGGTGCGCGATTACTGCCAGCGTTTTGACGGTGTCGAACTGCAGAGCTTCCGTCTGCCGCAAGAGCAGATCGATGCCGCACTCGAAGGTCTCGACCCGGCCTTTGTCGCCGCGCTCGAGAAGGCCGCGCGTCAGATTCGCGAGTTCCACCAGCGCGAGGTCGAGCAGAGCTGGTTTACCACGCGTGCGGATGGCACGATGCTCGGCGTTAAGGTGACCCCGCTCGCGGCGGCCGGCATCTACGTGCCGGGCGGTCGTGCGCAGTATCCTTCCACGGTGCTCATGAATGCCATTCCCGCCAAGGTTGCCGGCGTCAAGCGCGTGGTTATGGTGACTCCGCCGCAAAAGGATGGCCTGATCAGCCCCTACACGCTCGCCGCGGCAAAGCTCGGCGGCGTGGACGAAATCTATATGGTGGGCGGCGCCCAGGCCGTGGCCGCACTTGCGTATGGTACCGAGACCATTCCGCGCGTCGACAAAATTACCGGACCGGGCAACGCTTTTGTCGCCGCGGCCAAGCAGATTGTCTCGGGCGATGTGGGTATCGATATGGTCGCCGGTCCCTCCGAGGTCTGCGTGCTGGCCGACGCCACGGCCAAGCCTATGGTGGTCGCGGCAGACCTGATGGCCCAGGCCGAGCACGATCCGCTGGCAGCCTGCTATCTGGTGACTTGCGACGAGCAGTTTGCGCGCGAGGTCGAGGCCGGCATCGACATTCTGGTGGCGCAGTCGCCGCGTGCCGAGATCACGCGCGCCTCGCTCGACAACGAAGGCACCATTGTGGTGGCCGCCGATATGGCTGCCGCCGTCGAGGCCGTGAACACCGTGGCGCCCGAGCACTTGGAGCTGCACTGCAAGGATGCGATGGGCTTGCTCGGCGGCATTCGCAACGCCGGCGCCATCTTTGTGGGCGCTTGGAGCTCCGAACCGCTTGGCGATTATGTTGCCGGCCCCAACCACACGCTGCCGACCGGCGGCACGGCCATGTTCTCCAATCCGCTTTCGGTCGAAGAGTTCGTTAAGCGCTCGAGTGTCATTTGCTATACGCCCGAGGGCCTGCTCTCCGACGCTCCCGCCACACAGCGTCTGGCCGAGGCCGAGGGCCTGTGGGCGCACGCGCTCTCTGCTGCCCTGCGTCGTCGCGTGCTGGAGCAGGGTGAGGATGCCGTGAGTGCCGAGTCGCTGGCTGCGGCCGACCTGACCAAGGTCGCCTGGCCGGGTGATACGACCGCGACGGTTGCCGAGGGCGTGGACCTGGCGGCAGCAGGCGCAGATGGCGCTGGCGTGGCTGGCGAGGAGGCCTAACATGGCCGAACTCACGCCGCGCATGAAGGAGCTCGTCCAGCCCTACTTGGCCGGTATCGAACCCTACGATCCCGACTTTGCGCCCACGCGCATCAATCTTTCGGCCAACGAGAACACCTATCCCGTGCCGGCTGGCGTGCGCAAGGCGGTCGACGCGGCCCTGGCTGCCACGCCGCTCAACCGCTATCCCGACCCCATGTCCAACGACCTGCGCGATGAGCTTGCTGCCTGGCATGGCGTGGCACGTGAGAATATTTGCGTGGGCAACGGCGGCGACGAGCTGCTCTATAACTACCTGCTGGCGTTTGGCGGCGCGGGACGGACCCTGCTCAACTGCCCGCCGTGCTTTAGCGAGTATGCGTTCTTTGCGTCTCTGTGCCAGACCGAGGTGCGCGATGTGTGGCGCGATCCGGTAACCTTTGAGCTCGACCAAGCGGCTGTGCTCGCCGTGGCGCCGGAGTGCAACCTTGCTATCGTGACCTCGCCCAACAATCCCACGGGCGATGTGGCTCCGCTCGACTTTGTCGCGGCCCTGTGCGATGCGTGCCCCGGCATGGTTATGATCGACGAGGCTTACGTTGAGTTTGCCGACGATTCGTTTGGCGCGGCCACCACGGCGCAGGGGCTTATCGCCGAGCATCCCAACCTGGTGATTCTGCATACGTTGTCCAAGGCGTTTGGCGCTGCCGGTACGCGTCTGGGTTACGTGATCGCGGCGCCCGAGGTCATCGACGTGTTCGCAGCGATTCGCCAGATCTATTCGGTCAATGTGCTGAGCCAGGCGGCAGCGCTTGCCTGCGTGCGTGCCCGCGATGCCTACACGCCCGTGGTGGCGCAGGTCGCAACCGAGCGCGAGCGCGAGCTGTGTGCCCTGCGCGCGATGGCTGCCGAGGGCCTGCCTGTGGAGGCATGGCCGAGCGCAGCAAACTTTGTGCTCGTGCGCACGCCGCACGCCACGCGCGTGCGCGAGCGTCTGCGCGATGAGTATTCGATTTTGGTGCGCGACTTTAGCTATGCACCGGGCCTTGCGGACTGTCTGCGCATTACTGTGGGTACCCCGCAGGAAAACGACGAGGTGCTGGCTGCGTTTGCCGCGCTGGTGAAGGAGGAGGTGTAGATGGGCCGTTATGCCGAGGTAACCCGCAAGACGGGCGAGACCGATATTGTCGTCAAGCTCGACCTGGACGGATCTGGCGTGTGCGATATCTCGACCGGCGTGCCGTTTTTCGACCCCATGCTCAACGCCTTTGGCCGCCATGGTCTGTTTGACCTGACGGTACACGCGGTGGGCGACGTGGAGGTCGATGCGCACCACACCGTCGAGGATACGGGCATTGTGCTGGGCGAGGCGTTCTGCCAGGCGCTGGGCGACAAGGCGGGCATTACGCGCTTTGCCGATGCGGCGATTGCCATGGACGAGACGCTCGTGATGGCCGCCGTTGACATCTCGGGTCGCGGGCAGGCCTACTGCGAGCTGCCCGTGCCGACCGAGCGCGTGGGCAGCTTTGATACCGAGCTGGCCGTCGAGTTCTTCTATGCCTTTGCACGCGATGCCAAGCTCACGCTGCACGTGCGCGAGCTGGCGGGCGGCAACTCGCACCACATTATCGAGGCCGCCTTTAAGGCCGTGGGCCGCACGATGCGTCGCGCCTGCGAGCTCGATCCCCACGTGCAGGGCATCCCCAGCACCAAGGGCTCGCTGTAACCTGCCAAAAAGGGACAGGTTTATTTTGGCAGGTTTTATCTGCGGAAATGCTGTCTCATGTGGTGGGTGAACGTTTAACCGACCAAAATAAACCTGTCCCTTTTTGGCAGGTTTTGAATGGGAAAAGGGAGGGGTCGCGTGGGCGAACCGAAGATCGTGGTGGTCGACTACCACAAGGGCAACTTGTCGAGCGTCGTGCGCGGGCTTGCGCGCGCCGGTGCCGCTGCCTGCACATCGGACGATCCGGAGCAGATCCGCAACGCCGACGGCCTGGTCATCCCGGGCGTGGGCGCGTTCTATGACGCAATCGCCTTTATGCGCCAGAGCGGCGAGGAGGTGGCCGTGCTCGATGCCGTTGCCGCCGGAACCCCGCTGCTCGGCATCTGCCTGGGCCTTCAGCTATTTTTTGAGCGCGGCAACGAGGGTGTGCCGGCGGACGAGGGTGCTGCCACGGACGGCGACGCCCCCGAGCAGGCCGGCGCCCCCTGGGTCGATGGCCTGGGCATCATGCGTGGCTCGTGCACGCACCTGGAGTCGAGCCGCCTGAAGGTGCCGCACGTGGGCTGGGATCAGGTGCACATGACGCCTGCCGGCGCGGCCGATCCGCTGCTCGCCGGTTTTGCCGAGGGCGCCAATATGTACTTCACCCACAGCTACGCGGTGGCCGGCGACGTCGATGCCGCCGATGTGTTGGCGCGCACGCACTATACACGGAGTTTCCCGTGCATCGTGCGCCACGGCAACGTGTGGGGCTGCCAGTTCCATCCCGAGAAATCCTCCGCGCTGGGTCAGCGCATCCTTAAGAACTTCGTCAACATCGTCGAGGAGGTTGGCCGATGATCCTGTTTCCCGCAATCGATCTGATCGGCGGCAAGGTTGTGCGCCTGGAGCGCGGCGACCGCAACCGCTGCAAGGTATATTCCGATGACCCCGTGGCCGTCGCCCGCTCGTTTGCCGAGCAGGGCGCAAGCTGGGTGCATGTCGTCGACCTGTCCGCTGCCTTTGGCGAGGACGAGGACACATGCGCTGCCAACTCGGCGGCGATTAAGGCCATCTGCGGCGTCGACGGTCTGTCCGTGGACGTGGGCGGCGGCGTCCGCTCGCTTGCACGCATCGACGAGTTGGCAGGCTACGGCGCACGCCGCATCGCACTGGGCACCGTGCTGGTGACCGAGCCAGGTTTTGCCGAGGTGGCAGCCCAAGGCTTTGGCGAGCTACTGGTCGCCGACATTGCCGCGCGCGACGGCCAGGTTAAGGTGAACGGCTGGCGCGACGGCGCGGGCGTGGTGCTCGACGATGCCGTGGCGCAGCTTACCGAGCTGGGTTTTAAGCATCTGGTGTATACCGACATCGCGCGCGATGGCATGCAGACGGGCATCGATGTGGCGGCGTATCGCCATGTTGCCAAGGTCGCGGGCTTTCCTGTCGTGGCTTCGGGCGGCATCTCTACGCTCGACGACATTCGCGCGCTGGCTGCGGTGAGTGAGGGCGCGATTGAAGGTGCTATTACCGGTCGCGCGCTCTACGAGGGCAACTTTACGCTGGTACAGGCGCTGGCCGCCGCCCGAGGGGAGGAGTAGCCCATGCTTACCAAACGTGTGATTCCCTGCCTGGACGTCAAGGACGGCCGTGTGGTCAAGGGCGTCAACTTTGTGAGCCTGCGCGATGCGGGCGATCCGGTGGAGCTGGCGCGCGCCTACGATCGCGAAGGTGCGGACGAGGTTGTCTTCCTGGACATTACCGCCACGAGCGACAACCGCGCGACGACCATCGAGATGGCGGCGCATGCGGCCGAGGAGCTCGCTATTCCCTATACCGTGGGCGGCGGCTTTCGCGACCTGGCGGGCATGCGCACCATGGTTGCAGCCGGCGCCGACAAGGTGTCGCTTAACTCTGCCGCCGTGCGCGATCCGTCGTTGATTAGCCAGGCTGCCGCGGCGTTTGGCAGCCAGGCCGTGGTCGTGGCGATCGATGCCAAGCGCGTCGGTTTGCCCGGCGCATCTGGTGCCGACAAGTGGGAGGTCTTTACCGCAGGCGGCCGCAACGCCACGGGTATCGACGCGGTGGCGTGGGCCGAGGAGGCGGCCCGTCGCGGCGCCGGCGAGATCTTGCTCACCAGTATGGACCGCGACGGCACCAAGGCCGGATTTGACCTGGCGCTCACCCGCGCCGTGGCGCGCGCGGTGCCGATTCCGGTGATCGCGAGCGGCGGTGTGGGCACGCTCGAGCATTTTGCTGAGGGTGTGATCGAGGGCGAAGCCGATGCCGTGCTGGCGGCGAGCGTCTTTCACTTTGGGACGTTCAGCATTCGCCAGGTGAAGGAGTATATGGCCAGTCAAGGTATTCCTGTGAGGCTGGACTTCTAATGCTGCGGCTTGCCCAGGCACCCGACCTTCCGGCTCCAACCCTCCTCGCGTACTTAAGTACGCGTCGTCGGGCTTGTCGCTCGGAATCTCGGGCACCTGGACAACCCTCGCCGACCTGCGAAGTTTGAATTTGGGGAGAGAAATGGAAGAGATAACCGATCCTTCAAAGCTTACATACGACGCCAAGGGGCTGATTCCTTGTGTTGTTCAGCAGTACGACACCGGCGAGGTGCTTATGGTTGCCTGGATGAACGAGGAATCGGTGGGGCTTACGCTCAAGACCGGCACCACGTGGTTTTGGAGCCGTAGCCGTCAGGAGCTCTGGAACAAGGGTGCGACGAGCGGCAACATGCAGGAGGTCAAGGAGCTTTGGGCCGACTGCGATAGCGATACGCTGCTGGTCAAGGTCGACTCGCCGGGTCCGGCCTGCCATACCGGCAACCGTACCTGCTTCTTTAGGAAACTCGCGTAGGGCGGGCGCTCGACCAGGCGCTTGGCCAATCAGAAGGGATTGAACTATGGGTGTGCGCACCGCAAACGTTCAGGATGGAAATATCGGTGAGACGCTGACGGGGCTCGCCGAGGTGATTCACGGCCGTCGTGATGCATCGCCGCAGGAGAGCTATACCGCGCGTCTGCTGACCGACGTGGAGGATGAGCTGCTCAAGAAGCTTGCCGAGGAGGCGAGCGAGGTGATCATGGCCTGCAAGGATAACGATCACGATCACATCCGCTACGAGGCCGGCGACCTGATCTACCACCTGCTCGTGACGCTCGAGCGCTACGGTATCACCCTCGACGAGCTAGCCGGCGAACTCAACGCCCGCCGCCACTAGTCGTTTGGGACAGTCTTTGTTGGTGTAACGGGGTCATGGAAGTTGCGGTGAAATAGGGACTGTTTAAGCGCTTCATCAAGCAAAACAATCCCTATTTCACCGCAACTTATGAAGGGATGGCTAGGCGAGGGGTGTGGATTCCCATTCGCCGGTGAGGTGGGGGATGTCGAAGGTTCGATAACCGCAGTCGTAGGCGTGGGCCTGGGCCTCGCGGATGATCCAGCAGATATCACAGGCGCGGTGCGCGTCCGAGCCAAAAGTGATCGGCACCTCGGCATGGGCAAAGCAGCGCAAAAGACCGGTTGCGGGGTAGTAGTCGTCGAGCCCCTTGCGCGGTGCGGCGGTCGAGACCTCAACGCGGCGGCCCGTATCGTGCGCGCACTCTGCCATCTGCTGCCAAAACGGTGCGGGGTCAAAGTCGGGCGCAAAGCCTTCCTTCGAAAAGCGCATGACCAGGTCGGGGTGAGCCATCACATCAAAGTTGAGCGGGCTCTCGCAGGCGCGGCACCAGTCATCGACATAGCGCTCCCACACGCCGCGCACGCCTAAGTTTTCCCAAACATGCAGATTGGCGTCATCGTCGATCCAGCCGCAGCGCGAATCGGGCGTATCGGGACGAGCGACGTCCTCCGTCCCCGCCGTGCCCGCAGCACCTGCCGCAATATCGCCTGGGTTACCAATCCAATGCACACTGCCCAGGCGCACGACGGCGCCCTGGGACCAGCGCTCGACCAAAGGCTCGCAGCCCTCGTACCAATCGCATTCAAAGCCATAGATAAGCTCGAGCTCCGGCGCGATCTGCGCGGCAAGCTTGCGGGCATCCTCAAAAGCCAGATGATGTGCCGGCAGGTCGCCCTCAGTAACCTGCACTTCGCAGTTGGCATCCATGCTGGCGGGCAGGGTGAGATGGTCGGTCGAGACCATGACGCGGCAGCCGGCCGCAGCAGCGGCACGGACGTTGTCCTCAAACGAGGCATGCCCGTCCGAAAACGAGGTGTGGGTATGGCAATCGACCAGCGGGCACATGGGCATAGCGGCTCCTTTGCGTCAAGCGAATCCGCTTCATTGTAATGGCGCAGCTCTCAACACGCCGGGCACGCCGGGGATCGAAATCGATTGGAAAGGTTGCGCGGCGCGTGGTGCGGCCTCGCTTGCTCTCAAAACGTGTACGTCAGCCTCCAAAACCGACAAATAATGACATGTTTGGAGGCTGACGTACACGTTTGGATGGGGGCGAGGGCGGCGACGGACGAAAGTCACGCTTGTGCCACGTCCGATGTGCTAGCGTTTGGATGAACAAAACGAGCCCGCGCGGAAAGGAGCCGGACCGTATGCCATGCGATAGCACATCCCCGCTGTCCCGCGAGACCGATGCGCCCGAAACCATCGTCAAGCTGGAATGCGACATCGACGACGCGTCGCCTGAGGTGCTCGCCTACGCCGCCGACCGCCTGCGCGAGGCGGGTGCGCGCGAGGTGCACTGGCTGCCCCTCTATTGTAAGAAAGGCCGCCCCGGCTGGCAGCTACAGGTAATCTGCACCTACGAGGATATCGAGCGCCTGCA
>CABUMU010000038.1 GCA_902492855.1 uncultured Collinsella sp.
TGGATATAGATTGTTTCTAAACGAGTTGGGCAGTTAGTTGCATGCCTTGGCAGCGTAAGAAGTAGGTAAAGATACCGTTCGCGCGATACGTCCGTGCCAGCGGTCGACTAAATTGAGACAATAGTGAAAAGTGTTAGGCTACCGTCCTCTGTGGGGACTGAACGGACAGATGCATATGCCGAGCAAAATCGAAAAGAAGCAAGCCGCCGCAAAGCTGCGCAAACCGCCGCGCGACTTCTCATACACGCAAAACCGAGAGCTTAGCTGGCTGCGCTTTGACAACCGCGTGCTTGACGAAGCCTTCGATGAGACCGTTCCGCTGTTCGAGCGTCTAAAGTTCGTGTCGATTTTCGAGTCCAACCTCGACGAGTTTCTCATGGTGCGCGTGGGCGGCCTGTCCGATCTGGCAGAGCTCAAAAAACAACCTGTCGACAACAAGAGCAATATGACCGCCTCCGAACAGGTCGATGCTGTCATGGCCGAAATGCCCGGGCTCCTTACCCGTTGGGAGTCCATCTTTAAGAGCATCGAGGGCAAGCTCGACACCTTGGACGTTCACCGCGCCCGCATCGATTCGCTTACGCCCGAGGAGCGCACCTTTGTAACCCGCTACTTCCAGGCCTACGTGTCGCCGGTCATCTCGCCGCTGGTCATCGATCCGCGCCACCCCTTCCCCAACCTGCGCAATGGCGCGCTCTATCTGGCCTGTGGTCTGGACGGCGCCACCGACGAGGAGAGCCTGCTGGGCCTTATCGAGATTCCCGCCTCGATGAACCGCGTGGTCGAGATCTCCTCGCCCACCGGCACCTACTCCTACATCTTGCTCGAGGACGTCATCCTCGCCTGCCTGGACAGCTGCTTTGGCTCCTATAAACCGCTGGATCGTGCGCTGATCCGCGTCACCCGCAACGCCGACATCGATCCGGACGGCGAGGGCGTCGAAGAGGAAGAGGACTACCGCCAGCACATGAAGCGCATCCTCAAGAAGCGCCTGCGTCTGCAGCCGGTAGTGCTCGCGGTCTCGGGGTCGCTCGAGAAGGCAACGCTCAAGACCATCCGCAAGGCGCTCGAGCTTTCGCGCCGCTCTGTCTTTACCTGCGATATCCCGCTCGACCTGGGCTACGTCTTTGGCATTGAGGGCAAGATTCCCGAGCACCTGCGCAACGAGCTGCTCTTTACGCCGTTTAGGCCGCAGCCCAATCCCACCATCGACATGACCCGCTCCATCCGCGAGCAGGTGCTGCAGCACGACAAGCTGCTCTTTTATCCCTATGAGGCCATGAACCCGTTCTTGGACCTGGTGCACGAAGCAGCCTACGACCCCGAGTGCATCTCGTTGCGCATCACGCTCTACCGCGTGGCCAAGCAGAGCCGCCTATGCGAGTCGCTGATCGATGCTGCCGAGAACGGCAAAGAGGTCACGGTGCTCATGGAGCTCCGCGCACGCTTTGACGAGCAGAACAACATCGAGTGGGCCGAGCGCCTGGAAGAGGCCGGCTGCACCGTCATCTATGGTTCCGAGGGCTTTAAATGCCACTCAAAGATCTGCCAGCTCACCTATCGCGAGGGCATGGCGCTAACGCGCCTCACACTTTTGGGCACCGGCAACTTTAACGAGAAGACGGCCAAACTCTACAGCGACTTTATGCTCATGACAGCCCATCCCGGCATCGGCGAGGACGCCAACCTGTTCTTCCGCAACCTGTCGCTGGGCAACCTGCGCGGCGACTACCGCTTCCTGGGTGTGGCGCCCGTCGGACTGAAACCGCTCATCATGCGCGGGCTTGACCGCGAGATCCAGCGCGCCCTTGCCGGCGAGCCCGCCCGCGTGTTCTTTAAGCTCAACTCGCTGACCGACCGCGAGGTTATCGACAAGATCGCCGAGGCATCGTGTGCCGGCGTGCGCGTAGACATGATCATCCGAGGCATCTCGTGCCTCAAGCCCGGTGTTCCGGGCAAGACCGAGAACGTGCATGTCCGCTCCATCGTCGGACGCTTTTTGGAGCACGCGCGCGTCTATGCTTTCGGCGTGGACTCGGACATGATTTACCTGAGCTCGGCAGACATGATGACGCGCAACACCGAGCACCGCGTGGAGATTGCCTTCCCCGTGCTCGACCCCACCTGCCGCGCTCTGGTGCACGAGTACATGGGCATGCAGCTGCGCGACAACGTGAAGGCCCGCAGCCTCACGAGCGACGGCACCTGGGTCCCCGTGGAGCGTGCAGAGGGTGAGAAACCCTTCAACTCACAGGAAGCCCTGCTGGAGCGCGCCTATCGCAACGCCGAGGCCGCGCCCGAGCCCGTCATTGAGGCGGAACCTGCCTCCGAGGCCGAGCCGCAGCCAGTAGCACCCAAGGTCCAAGAGGTCCAGGCGACCGTCATTGAGCCCGAGCCTGCACCTGCACCTCAGCCCGATCCGCAGGTCACCAAGCCCGCACCCGAGACGAGCGCCCGTCGCGATAAGCCCGCTGGCAAGACCAAGGCCATCGAGCGCCATCGCCCCGGCCGCGTGCGCATGGGCCTGGGTCTGATCGGCCTGGGTCTTAAGACGCTCATTACCGGCAAGACGAAATAGTCGTTTGTAGAAGCAGTTTGTAGAAGCGCCCCGCATTTGAGGAAAGCCTCGGATGCGGGGCGCTTTTCCCTGCTACCATGGTGCGAACAACAACGCGAATGACAGGCAGGAATATGAAGCTCACTATAGAATCGATGACCTACGGCGCCGACGGGCTGGCGCACGCCGACAACGGCAAGGCCGTCTTTGTGCAGGGTGCCGTGGCAGGCGACACCGTCGAGGCCGAGGTCGTACAGGACGGCAAGTCATTCATGCGCGCCCGCACCACCGAGATTCTGGAGCCAAGCCCCAATCGCATTCAGCCTCCCTGCCCCTTCGTGGGCATCTGCGGCGGCTGCTCGTGGGGCAATCTCTCACGCACGGCACAGCTCGCCGCCAAGGAGCAAAACCTGCGCTCCACGCTCGAGCGCATCGGCAAGTTCGCTCCTGAGCTGGCAGATGAGTTGGTACAGCCCATCTGCCACACCAAGGACGACTGGGGCTACCGCAATAAAATCGAGCTCGAACCGACCGTCGTCAACGGTCGCGTGCGCCTTGGCATGCACGGTGTCGACCCCAGCAAAATCGTGACCGTCGATATGTGTCCGCTGTTCGATAAGCGCTTCCCGAAGGCACTCAAATCGGTCGTCGGCGCACTCAACTATCTAAGCGGCAGCCATGACTTGGGGCTCGAACGCGTGGGCATTCGCGCATCGCGCCGCACCAAGGCACTCGAGGTCGCACTCTGGACGCCCACAGGCTCTTTTCCGCGCTCGCAGGTCTCCCGCGTGCTGGCGGACGCCGCTCATCCTACGAGCATCGTACGCGTGATGAGCAAGGGCGAAAAGAAGGCCCGCCGTGTCTCCAAGGTCGAAATGCTCGCCGGAGAGGGCTCATGGACCGAGAATATCGCCGAGGATCAGATGCGCTTGTCTGCCCCGTCTTTTTTCCAGGTCAACACCAAGGGTGCCGAGATTTTGATCGATCTTGTCATGGAAGCGCTCGACCCGCAGGAAGACGAGCTTGCCGTGGACCTGTACTGCGGTGCCGGCACCTTTACCCTGCCGCTCGCCCGCCGCTGCGACTTTGTCGCTGCCGTCGAGGCCTACGGCCCCGCCGTGCGCGATCTACGCCGTAACCTGGAAATCAACAAGCTTGATAACGTCGACGTCATTGGCGGAGACGCGGTGCGCGAGTTCCCCGACCAGGATGCCGACATCTTGGTGGTCGACCCGCCGCGCGCAGGCCTCGCCCCCGAGGCGATCGGCCTTATCGCCAGCACGAGTGCCCGCGATGTCGCCTACGTGAGCTGCGACCCGGCCACCCTGGCGCGCGATCTTAAACGCTTTGTCGAGGAAGGCACTTTCTCTCCCATCAAGATCACACCGGTCGACCTATTCCCGCAAACCTTCCACTGCGAAACGGTCGTCCACCTCAAGCGCAACTAGACTGTTTGCCCAAGACCACGCCCGATGATTTTCTGAGACGGGGATAAAAATTAATTTGCTCCGAATGATTATTTAATCCCCGTCCCGAAATTGAACCGCCCCCCATTTCTTGAACATTAGAAATGGGGGCTTCTTTATGGACGGGAGAGTCAGGCTCGACGCCACGCTGAGGACTCTTGCAGCAGAGCTTTGCGACAGGGGGTACGGGCGCGCCGAAGGCCGGCGGGAGGCCGAAGGGTGTCCGTACCCGGCCGGGGCCGGCGGCGTGCGGGGGCAAGCTCATGCGACGGAGCTGCTGCCCGGGCGCCTGAAGGACGAGTTCTACAGGAACCGGACGTGGCGGAGCTTCGAGGAGTTCAAGCGGGACCTCGAAGCCTATACCGTTCACTGGAACAAGGGGAGGCGGGTTAAGCAAAAGGGACTGACCCCGGAGGAGTTCCGGAATCAGTCCCCATGTGCGGCATAGGCCGCTAATTGACTCGTCCAAGTTTCGGGGCTCAGTTCATTTCAGCGCCGCCCGAGAAAGCTAAACGCCTTCTGGCAGGTTGTCCCGGGCCGAGGGCGGCCACCCTCGGCCCTCACCCACCTCAACTGCTCCTCAATTACATAGAGCTGGTCGAAAAGAGCGCAGGCTAGCGGGCGCCTTCCTCATCGTCGTTGGGCCGGTAGGTGATGAACTCGATAACAAAGGCCAGGACGGCAGAGACGAGCGAGGCGATGATCGCGAAGATCATGTGGGAGATCCCGGCGCCACCAGGGGTCCCGTCGATGAAGTTGAGCAGGTTGAAGACGCCGAGGCCGCCCGAGATGTACATGAGGGCGCCCGTCATTCCCACGATGGCGCCGCCCACGGCGGAGCTCAGGCATGCCACGACGAACGCGCGCTTGTTGGGCAGGGCGATGCCGTAGATGCCAGGCTCGGTGACGCCGAAGAAGAAGGCGGAGATCATCGCGGGAAGGGCGATGCCGCGGAAGCGCTCGTCCTTGTTTCTGAGGTACATGGCAAAGATGACCGCTCCGAGCGCGAACCCGTGGCCGATGGTGGCGGCGAGCACGCTGTCGTGGCCGAGGGTGTTCAGGTTCATGATGGAGATGGGGATGAGGCTCCAGTGGAAGCCAAAGATGACGAGGCACATCCACAGTCCGCCGACCAGGGCGCTGCCCAGGACGGAACCAACCACGGGGAGCTGGAAGATGAACGAGAACGCCGCGCTCAGCAGGTTGGTGATGAGGGTGGCCACCGGGCCGATGACGAGGTAGCCCAAGACGATGGAGACCGCCATCGTGGCGAGCGGGACGAGGAACATCTTGAGCGCAACCGGCATCCAGCTCTTGAGCCAGCGCTCAAGGATAGAGCCGAACCACACCATGAGAAGGACGGGGATCACCGAGCTCACGTAGCCGGACACGGGCATGATGATGGGGAGCCCGAGGGCGGTGGCGTACCACGAGAACGTGCCGGCCACGCCGAGGTCGATGCTGCCGAGCGCCTCACCCGAGGTCAGGGCGACCATCGTCGGGTAGAGGAGCGCCACGCCGATTGCCACGCCGGTGAACTCGTTCATGCGGAACTTGCGCGCGGCACTGAACGCCAGGGCGACGGGGAGGAAGTAGAAGAAGCCGTCAGCCACGGTGTAGAGCAGCGTGTAGAGGCCGTCGTTTGCAAAGGCCGGGACGAAGTAGGTGATGAGGGCAAGCAGTCCCTTCATGATGCCTGCGGCGGCAAGCGGTCCCAGGATGGGCTGGAAGATGCCAGAGATGAGGTCGATGACGACGGAGGCAACGGTCTTATCGCCCTGGGGCTCGTCGTCGGCGCTTGCGCCGCTCGAGAAGTTGCCGGCCTCCAGGACCGCGTCGTAGACGTCCTCGACGATGTTACCCACGACCACCTGGTACTGGCCGTTGGCCTGGATGACCTGGATAACACCCTTGAGGGCCTCGATCTTGGCCGTGTTGGCGCGGGACTCGTCCTTGAGCTTGAAGCGCACGCGCGTGATGCAGTGCGCGACGCTGGCGACGTTCTCTGTGCCGCCTACGTTCTCGAGTATGGATCTGGCCAGATTGTCGTATTTTTCAGCCATTATTTTCTCCTTAGCGATATTGCCCGGGCGGCTAGCCCAGGTCGCCTCCGTTGGTGGCGATGGCCTGTTGGTACCAGTAGAAGCTCTTCTTGCGCCTGCGCTCGAGCGTGCCGTTGCCCAGGTTGTCGCGGTCCACGTAGATGAAGCCGTAGCGCTTCTCCATCTCGCCGGAGCCCGCGCTCACGAGGTCGATCGGCCCCCAGGTGGTGTAGCCGAGCATCTCGACGCCGTCCTGCTCGATGGCGTCGCGCATGGCCTCGATGTGCTCGCGCAGGTAGGCGATGCGGTAGTCGTCCTCGATCGTGCCGTCGGGAAGCACCTCGTCATAGGCGCCGAGGCCGTTCTCCACCACAAAGAGCGGCTTCTGGTAGCGGTCCCAGAGGTCGTTGATCGTGATGCGGAACCCCAGCGGGTCGATGACCCAGCCCCAGTCGCTCGTGCGCACGTAGGGGTTCTCCACGCCGGCGAAGGCGTTGCCCTCGGCGACGCCGCCCACGGAATCGGGGTCGCCCGCGGTACAGCGCGAGGAGTAGTAGCTAAACGAGATGAAGTCGACGGTGTTCTCCGCAAGGATGCGCTCGTCCTCGGCGGTCATGCCCACGTCGATGCCCTCGCGCTCGAGCATCTTGAGCGCGTAGCCGGGGTAGTGCCCGCGTGCCTGCACGTCCACGAAGAAGAGGTCCTCCTGGTTCTTGACCTGCGCTGCGCGGACGTCCTCGGGACGACAGGAGTAGGGGTAGTAGCTTCCCGCGGCGAGCATGCAGCCTACCTTGTTCTCCGGGTCGACTTCGTGGGCGATCTTGGTGGCCCAGGCGCTCGCCACGAGCTCGTTGTGCGCGGCGCGGTACTCGGCCTCGCGGGCATTCTCCCCGGGCTCGAGGACGATGCCGGCACCCATGAAGGGACGGTGCAAGATCATGTTCATCTCGTTGAACGTGATCCACCAATGCACGAGGCCGCGGTAGCGGTTGAAGAGCACCTTCACGAGCCGCTTGTAGAGCTCGATGAGGGCGCGGTTTCGCCAGGCGCCGTACTTCTTGACGAGGTGGATGGGGCAGTCGAAGTGCGTGATGGTCACGAGGGGCTCGATCCCGTGCTCGCGGCAGCAGCGGAACACGTCCTCGTAGAAGGCGAGCCCGGCCTCGTTGGGCTCCTCCTCGTCGCCGTTGGGGAAGATGCGGCTCCAGGCGATGGAGAGGCGAAAGACCTTGAAGCCCATCTCCGCGAAGAGGGCTATGTCCTCGCGGTAGTGGTGGTAGAAGTCGATGCCCGTCTGGGCCGGGTAGTAGTACCCGGGCTCAAAGTCGAGCATGCGCCTCAGGCCGCGGCTTACGTCGTTGCGCTCCGGCCCGTGTGGGATGACGTCGACATTGGCAAGGCCGCGGCCGCCCTCGTCATAACCTCCCTCGCATTGGTTGGCAGCGGTGGCTCCTCCCCAAAGGAACCCTTTTGGAAATGGCATGGTGCCTCCTTCTCTCTGGCGCCCCCCATCTCTGCGGGGGACGCTTTATAACGTCCTTGCGACCTCACGCGCCGGGCCCGTGGCCCTTTCCCTGATGCGCGCGGGCCGCCCGTGAAGGGGTGACTAGCTGACGGCTTGTCCTGCGGCGACGCGACGTGCCTCCCGGCCTCCAAACAGGGAGGGGACCTGTGCCAGGCACACGCCGGCGAGGATGATGGCGACGCCCAGCCACTCGACGACGCCGAGCGGCTCGCCGAGGACGATCATGGCGATGAGCAGGCCGGCGGGGAGTTCCGCGGCGGCCATGACAGTGGAGAGGCCTGCGGGCAGGTGCGGAGAGCCCATGCCGAAGAGCAGGACCGGGCAGAGCATGCCAAAGAAGCCGGCGATGACGGCAAAGGGCAGGATGCCCTGGGCGAGGACGCCCGAGACGACGTAGTCCGGGCATACCGTGAGCGACATGACCACGGAGCCCGCGCATACGATGACGCCACGCTGCTCGAACGAGCACGGGGCCTCGACCTTGCCGGAGAGGGTGACAAAGAGGGGGCAGGACACGGCCGCCCCCAGCGCGCAGAGCAGGGCCACGGGGTCGTACCCGGTGATGCCGGTCCTGTAAACGCCGCTGGCGAACACCGTTCCGAAGACGATGACCAGGGCGGAGACCACTTGGAGGACCCTCGGCGGTCGGCGCGTCATGACGGTCTGCCACAGGAGCCCCAGCCACGTGAACTGGAAGAGGAGCGTGAGCGCCACCGGGGCGGGCAGCACGCTCATGGCGTAGCAGTAGAGGATTGAGGTGAGGCAGGTGAGGGCTCCCAGGCCCATGAGCTTGAGGGCGAGCTTCCAGCCCACGCGCTGCCAGCGGTGCCCGAGTGCGTGCCCTGCGAGCGTGGCGAGGGCGAAGAAGAGGCAGCCGAACCACGCCTGGCTCGCCACCACCTGTGCCGAGGTGAAGCTCGCGGCGTAGGCGAGCTTGTAGGTCGTGGCCATAGCGCCGTAGCAGGCGCCGCCCGCAAAGACCTGGAGCGCCGCCTTGGCCTGTCCCGCGCCCGTGGCTCCTGCCCCGGCGGCCTGTTGCTTGATTGTGTTTGTTCCTGCCATTAGGCTCCCTTCCGTCTGCTGTCTTGCAGATGCACGTCTCGTGCGTCTGTTCCCTGCAGTCGGAAGGTGGGCTCGTGCGGTCCTCTGGCGGTGCATGTGGTACCTGCTGCCAAGACGAAAAAAGCCACGCAACCGACTGCTCGGTTGCGTGGCAAAAAGGTGGCTAGCACCCAGAAAAGTCCACGCGTTTTTAGACTGGGACAAAGTACTACAACAGGTGAGATTCCGTCAAGAAAAAAACCGAGGAAAAAAGTGAGCCTCTGCCCGCCGTACCTGTGGCGGTCGTTCCCCGAACGGGGCGGTGCTGCTGGGGGCTGTCTCGATCTGTAACAGTAAGACCCGGTTTTGGTCCGTAGATGTTACAGATTTAGACATTTTGTCGGAGCGGTTTCCGTTTGTCTTGATCTGTAACAGTTAGGGGTCAAAAGTGGGTCTAGATGTTACAGATTGAGATTGTTGAGGATGGGTGAGGGTAGCTAATTCGGACGGGGCTTTTTTAAACATTGGGAAATCGAGCGTGGCAAGCGGAGGTCTTCGGGGTATAAGACGGCTAATTGTATGCCGCCTATGAAAGGAACCCTCATGCCCAGCGTTGCCGTTCTCGCCGCCGATGGCTTTGAAACTATTGAGTGCTTGACCATGGTCGATGTCATGCGTCGCGGCGGCGTGCGTGCCACGCTCGTCTCGATCATGCCCACGCGCGAGGTCGTAAGCTCGCTGCAGATCCCCGTGACCTGCGATGCGCTCTTTGATGAGATCAACTTTGACGAGTACGACTGCGTCGTGCTGCCCGGCGGCCTGCCCGGTGCCACCAACCTGCGCGCCGATCAGCGCGTCTGCGACGTGGTCTGCGAGTTCGCCGCGACCAAGCACGTCGCCGCCATCTGCGCCGCCCCGTTTATCCTGGGCGAGCTCGACCTGCTCGAGGGGCGCCACGCCACGTGCTTCCCTGGCTTTGAGAAAAGCTTCCCCGAAGGCGCCTATACCGGCGAGAAGGTCACGCAAGACGGCAACATCATCACTGCCAGCGGCATGGCACAGTCCCTCCCCTTTGCATTGGAGCTGCTGCGCACGCTCGCCGGCGACAAGGCCGTCGAGAAGGTCGCCGAGGGCATCCAACTATGATTTTGGCTTCGCAATCGCCGCGCCGCATAGAGCTGATGCGCGAGGCAGGCTACAACATTCGCGTGATTCCCGCGGATATCGACGAAACGCCCTTTGATGGCGAGGCCCCGCTCACGCTTGTCGAGCGCTTGGCACGCGCCAAGGCGGCTGCCGTTGCTGCCGAGTATGCCGAGCCCAACGAGCTGACGGTCGCGGCCGACACCATCGTCACCTTTGACGGCAAGATTCTGGGCAAGCCGGCAACCGAGGACGAGGCGCGCACTATGCTCCGTGAGCTTTCGGGCCGCACGCACCAGGTCGCAACCGGCGTCTGCATCGTTAAGGCAGGCGATACGGCCGCCCCGCATGCCGCCGAAAGCCTGTCCTTTGTCGATGTGACCGACGTGACGTTCTACGAGCTCACCGACGAGCAGATCGAGCACTACGTCGCCTCGGGTGAGCCCATGGACAAGGCCGGCGCCTACGGCATTCAGGGCACAGGAGGACGCATGCTCGTGCACGATATTTCGGGCGACTTCTATAACGTGGTGGGCCTACCCATCGCCCGCGTCGCGCGCGCGATTCAAAAACTCTCGTAATTGCATCTGGCGCTGGGTATCCCCCGGCGCCTACAATTTTGGCGTACCGTACGGATCCCGACCGGGCACAAGGCGCGGCGGAAAACCGATAGGAGTTAAACATGGATACACTGCTCGAGGCCATTGACGTCTGCGATGTCGATGGCTTTTGCTATGGCAACTATACGGACGAGGAGGCCGGCACCGGTTGCACCGTAATCGTGGCACCCGAGGGCGCCACCGGCGGCGTTGACGTTCGCGGCGGTGCTCCAGCATCGCGCGAAACCGACCTGCTGCGACCCGAGAACACCGTCGACAAGGTCCACGCCGTCTGCCTTTCGGGTGGATCGGCCTTTGGCCTCGAGGCTGCAAGCGGCGTCGCTCGCGAGCTTGAGAGCCGCGGCATCGGCCTTCCCGTCGGCCCCACGCAGGTGCCTATCGTGTGCTCCAGCTGTATCTTCGACCTTGCCTTTGGCGACCCCACCGTGCGCCCCGACATTGAGGCCGGCATCGCCGCCGTGCGCGAAGCACTCGACCACACCCCCACCAAGCTCGAACAGGGCAACGTAGGCGCCGGCACCGGCGCCACTGTAGGCAAGCTCATGGGGCCTGCCACCTGCATGAAGGCCGGCCTTGGAGCTGCTGCCGTGGCGCTCGGCCCCATCAAGGTGGGCGCCGTGGTCTCAGTCAACGCCTGCGGCAACGTTGTCGACCCCTTCACCGGCGAGTGGGTCGCCGGCATGCGCGCCGCAGCCGATAGCGACCAGATCGTCGACATGGAACTCGCAGCCTTTGCCGCCGCCGGATCCATGCAGATGCCGCTCGACCGCACCAACACCACCATCAGCTGCATCGTCACCAACGTGGAACTCACTAAGGCACAAGCCACCAAGGTCTCCCAGATGGCCGCAGACGCCTACGCACACGCCATCCGCCCCACACACACCACCAACGACGGCGACACCATCTACACCCTCGCCAGCGGCAAACTGGGCGCCCAGGCAAGCGCCGCCGTTCCCCTAGACCTGCTGGGCATGCTCGCCGTAAGGGCCCTGGAAACCGCCATCGTAAACGGAGCCAAAACCGCCAAAACCTCCCACGGAATCCCAGGTGCTGCGAAGTAATCTCACTCGACCGTCGGTCGGAGGCGGGCGGGCATTACGTTTGCTGCTCTACAGTCCTATGCAAGACGAAGGCCACATTAAGTGGCCTTCTTTGCATGCGGAACTCGCGACAAACGTAATGCCCGCCCGCCTCCGACCGACTACCAACTAATATTTTTTCAGCCCAGGCCCCTGTGTACCGCGCGTCGAAGATCTTCAAATTCAAATAACCTGACAATCGATTCTTATAGCAGAGGCCCCTTGGCCTTTAGTTTGATACAAGTTCCGCACGAGCCGGAAAGCACTTAATGTGCTTTCCGTGCGAGCAGGACTGTTCGCAGTAGCAAACTAAAGGCCAAGGGGCCCAGTCAACCTATCAGCAGCGGTTACTCGGCAGCTAGTTGAATTTGAAGATCTTTGAGGCAAGACGGTATAGGCCGAGTGTGGTTTTGTCTCCGGCCCGTCCGCGCAGATTGGTGAAGAACCCGACCACGCCGTAGCGGGCACGACGATACATGCGCTCGTCGTAGGCCTTCAAATCATTCCACAGCGTCTTTAGGCGCTCGTCGGCGCAATCTTCCTCGGAAAGCTTGGTGAGCACCGAGCAGATCGCCATCATCATGGTGAAATAGCCCATCATGTACGAGCGCAGACGCGACGACTCAACATCGCTGTACAGGTGGTACGACTCCATCATGATGCGCGTCACACGGAACTGCTGGTCCAGACGCTTGACCATCGTGGCCTCGTTGACACTCTGGCCCTCGCGACCGATAAAGTAGCGATAGAGGTCGATGTCGGCGTAGTACATGGTCTTGCAACGCGGCAGCGGCACGTAGGCGTAGATGTTGTCCACATAGAACATGTGCGGCGGCATGGGAAGGTTGGACTCGCGCAGCACATCCGTGCGATAGCACAGGCTGTGCATGAGTAGGTTCTGGTCCAGGCGGAAATGACCGATCTGATCCCAGGAAAAGATCTTTTTGCGCGGCAGGGCAAATTTGTAGCCAATAGCGGTATGCGTGCCCTCGTAAACCTTCTCGTACACGTAGTTCGAGATAAACAGGTCAACGCGCTGATCGCGCTCTTCAAAGCCACGCAGAATCGACAGCATAGTCGAAAGAGCCGCAGCGTCGAGCCAGTCGTCCGAGTCGACGACCTTGTAGTAAGTGCCCTGTGCCTCGCGCAGACCCGAAAGGACGGCAATACCGTGGCCGCCGTTCTCCTGGTGTACCGCGCGAATGATACCGGGATAACGCGCCTCCCACTCGTCGGCCTTGGCGGCCGTCTCGTCCTTGGAGCCGTCGTCCACCACGATAATCTCGATATCGGTGGCGTAATTGCTCCCCTCCAAGATGGAGGTGATGCAATGGTCCATGTCCTTGGCGGCGTTATACGAGGGAATACCGAATGTTATGACTTTATGCATGGCAGGCGATAATCTCATCCGAAAGATCGAGGGCGGAATTGGTCACGGCGTCCATATCGTAGTAACGATACTCGGCCAGACGACCCACCGGGTGGAAGTTCGTCAGGTTCTGGACGCGCTCAAGATAGCGCTCATAGAGCTCACGGTTCTCGGGCTCAAGAATGGCGTAGTACGGCGTCTCGCCCGAGCCGGGCGTATAGGCCTTGGAGTACTCCTTCATGATGGTGGTCTTGCCGGGCAGGACCTGACCGGTCATGTTCTTGAACTCGGTGATACGCGTGTAGTCCTCGCTCGTGGTGTAGTTGACGGTGCCCACGGGCTGGAACTGGTCCGTATCGAGCGTCTCGAACTTCATATCGAGCGTGCGGTACGGCAACGCACCCAAGTCGAGGTTGAACAGCTCGTCGAGTGGACCGGTATAGACAATCTCGCCACCATAGACCTTGCCGTCGATCTTGACGGTGGTCTCGTCGATCTCAAAGAGATCGCGGGCGTCCACGTCGCAGAACACGTCGATCAGGTCGTGGTCGAGCATGTGCTCAAAGAGCGCCGTGTAGCCCTCCTGCGGCATGCCCTGGAAGGGAGCTTGCGGGAAGTAGCGGTCATCATCGCCCACAAAGACGGGAACGCGGCCGGTGATCGAGGGGTCGATCTGATCGGGCGTCTGGCCCCACTGCTTCATGGTGTAATGCAAAAAGACGTTCTCGTAGACGTAATCGGCGACCTCGGCAAGATCCGGGTCGTTCTTCTTACGCAGCTCCATAATGGGCACCTTGACATCCTTGCCAAAGGTCTCCACGAGCTTCTGATACAGCTCCTCGCCGCGCTCGTCACCAAAGGCGAGCTTGAGACTCGCATGGTTGAAGGGCACGGGCATAAGGGTACCGTTGATGTTGGCGAGCACCTTGTGCTGATAATCCGTCCACTTGGTAAAGCGCGACAGGAAATTGTGCACGCGCTCGTTAAAGGTGTGATAGATATGCGGACCGTACTCGTGGATCAGGATTCCGGCCTCGTCAGTGCAGTCATAGGCATTGCCCGCAATGTGGCTACGGCGCTCCAAAACGGCAACACGATAGCCGATGGTCTCGGCAAGACGGCGGGCGCAAACGGCACCGGCATATCCAGCACCGACGACAATCATGTCGTACGCGCCGGCGTTAAAGCCTTCAGGCAGGCCTGAGGTAATCTGCATCGATACTCCTTGTCAAAAGCCACGGGCTCGTTAGCTGGGCTTTTCTCGAACATTCTTCGAGACATATTTATCAGAGCGATTATAGCGCTAATGCGTCCTATAATGAGCTTGCCACACAAGGAAAGCTCAAGCACCGCGGCAAACATAATTGAAAGGTAGACCCGCTAGCAGCGGGTTTATTCGTGAACAGCCGGGCGCCTGGAGCTTAGCGAAACGCTTGTAAGGAGTAACATGAGCGATTTCCTAAACCGTATGAAGTCTGCCGCCAAGGCTGACCTTAAGACGATCGTCCTGCCCGAGGGCGAGGATCCGCGCACTATCGTCGCGGCCACCAAGATCATCGAGGAGGGCCTGGCAAAGATCGTCATCCTGGGCAACCCCGACGAGATCAACGTTCCCGGCGCCACCGTCATCGACCCGCGCAATGCCGAGAAGCACGAGGAGTATGCGCAAAAGTTTGCCGAGCTCCGCGCCAAGAAAGGCGTTACCATCGAGCAGGCTCGCGCCCAGGTGATGGATGCCACCTACTTTGGCACCATGATGGTCAAGATGGGCGACGCCGACGGCCTGGTCTCCGGCGCCTGCCACTCCACCGCCGACACCCTGCGCCCTGCGCTTCAGATCCTCAAGACCGCCCCGGGCACCAAGCTGGTCTCGGCCTTCTTCGTGATGTGCACCGACACCCCGCAGTTCGGCACCGACGGCACGCTGATCTTCGCCGACTGCGGCCTCAACATCAACCCGTCCTCCGACGAGCTCTCCGAGATCGCCATCGCCTCCGCTCACTCCTGGTCCACCTTCATGGGCAATGTTGAGCCGCACGTGGCCATGCTCTCCTACTCCACCATGGGCTCCGCCGGTGGCGAGGTCGCCAAGAAGGTCCAGGAGGCCGTGAAGTTCTGCAAGGAGAAGGCTCCCGAGCTCGCCATCGACGGCGACCTGCAGCTCGACGCCGCCATCGTCCCCACCGTCGCCCAGCTCAAGGCTCCCGGTTCCTCCGTTGCCGGCAAGGCCAACGTGCTCGTGTTCCCCGACCTCGAGGCCGGCAACATCGGCTACAAGCTGGTCCAGCGCTTCGCCGGCGCCGACGGCCCCATCCTGCAGGGCATCGCCAAGCCGGTTAACGACCTTTCGCGCGGCTGCTCTGCCGACGACATCGTGGGTGTCGTGGCCATCACCGCCGTCCAGGCTCAGATGGCTGAGTAGCGTACATATCCCCTCGGGACCCTGCAGGGTAAAGCTCTGAAAACGTCCTCGGACATGTCGGAAGCCCCCGCTGCGCACTACGTGCGGCGGGGGCTTCCTCCGTCCTGACGCTCCTATTTGGCAAGGTGTTTTTTAGAATCCATTTTGCGCTCGGCCTCGAACGCCTGCCTGTCCCAATCGAGCGGGAGCCCCGCCTCGACCCACGCCTCGTAGGCCCTCCTTATTGGCTTCAGGTCCCTTTGGCCCCTCTCCAGCATCGAGATGTACTTCTCGCTGGTACCGAGTATCGAAGCCGCCCGCACCTGGCTGACCCTCGCCGCGCGCCTTGCCGCCACGAGGGCCGACGCGTCCGCCGGCCTCCTTATCTCGTGCGGGTGCACCAGCGCGCCCTCGGCGCGCACGGAGGGGAGCTCCTCCATCAGCCTCGGCCCCGCCATCCCGCGGAACCTCGACCTGAGCCCCTCCGGCGCGGTGGTGAGCAGCGACCTCGCGGTGTTGATCGCCGAGGTCCGCGCCTTCACCGCCCCGGAGCGCGCCGCGAGCATGCAGCGCACCCCGTCGACCCACCCGTCCTGGCTCTTGGGGGTCCCGAGCTTTGAGCCGGACATCGCCGCGCGGGCGGCCCTCTCCGCGTCCGCCTCGTCGCACTTTCCCTGCCCAGGGCGCCTCCTCTGCGTCCTCGCCGGGGAGAGCGCCTCGCGCACGGGCACCCCCAGCGACGCGAGGTTCCTGGTGAGGCCCGCCCCGTAGGACGACGTCCCCTCCATCGCGACGCAGGCCGGCTCCCCGGCCGCCGCGATCGCCCCGGCGAGCGCCTCGTAGCCCGCCGCGTCGGCGGGGAACTGGCGGGACAGGATCTTGCGGCCCCTCCAGTCCAGGACGCACAGCCAATGCGAGTCGGCGTGGGTGTCGACCCCGCAGAAGACCGGCCCGCGGGCGCCGGGTGTCGATTCGGCTCTCATGTCTCGCTCCGTTCTTTCCGTGCTCGCCTGGACCGGGCAGACGGCACACTGACGGGGCGCGATAGAATGCGGTTGTTCGGGTCCGCGGTATCGCTCCATGCTCCTATTAGGTCATGCGGCGGTCTCGGCTCGCCGCGGCCCGCGCGGGACATGTCAGGAAACGAGGGCAGCCCCATGGGCGCCAGCGGAATGTGGGGTCACCGCGCGGTCCGCATCTGATGGTGTCGACGTCAATGGTATACGGGTGCATCATCGACGTCTTCAATACAGAAGATATCAGTGCGGATTGTTTTCAGAGCTTTACCCTGTAGGGTCCCTGCTGCTACGTTGCAATCAGGGTATCTGGGGCGGACGGCGGCTTGGCTACGAGTTGGGGCTGAGGATCTGAATGATCGGGTGTCGTTGCTGGGAGCGCAGGCGTTGCTGGCAATGGTCACTTTGGGACTGGATTTTTCGCCTGCTAGCAAAAAGGCCTCCGGAGCTGTTGCTCTGGAGGCCTTTCGTTTACCTGCAAATGCGCGCGTTAGTTGTTCTTGGTCAGGCGCTCGACGTCGTGGGCGATCATGTATTCCTCGTCGGTGGGGATGACCATGACCGTGACGGAAGAGCCGGCGGCGCTGATGACCTGCGGGCCGTTGCCCACGGCCTCGCGGTTCTTGTTGTTGTCGATGCGTACGCCCAGCCACTCAAAGCAGTCGCAGAAGGCCTTGCGGATCGACCAGTCGTTCTCGCCGATGCCGGCGGTAAAGGTGATGGTGTCCAC
>CABUMU010000039.1 GCA_902492855.1 uncultured Collinsella sp.
TTGGACCCGCGCATATTGCCACTTGTCGGCGCAATTCCAGCCTCCAGAATGGGACACATGGCCCACTCGAACGAGCCGTCCACGCGTACAGTAAAGGCAGGTAACCCATGGACGATTACAGATCGAGGAGGACACGACCATGAAAAAGAAGGCCTTTGCGATTCTCACCCTCTGCATCAGTCTCTTTGCCGCAGTTGCCCTGGTGGGCTGCGGTGGCAGCGGCGACGCTACCGGAAGTGGCGGTGGCGGCGGCGCAGAAAAGCCAGCCGTGGATATGAGGACCGACTTCATTTGGTTTAAGGTCGAGGTCCCCGAGGGCGTCGAGATCACCGACGTCGCAGGCGACACTGCCGACAGGGCCCAGTTTAAGTTCACCGAGAGCGAGCACGCCAGCGATCGCTTCATCCCCGTCTTCGATCCTGACAAGAACGCCGACGAGCTGTTCGACTACGAGGCAAAGTGGAATGCCAGCTTTGAGTGGACCGAGAATGACCCCGTCAAGTACAACGGCAAGACTTGGCGCAACGCTTCCTATACACACTCGGGCGGCGTAACGACCGAATACTTCACCGACGTTGACGGCGGCAGTGTGTATGTGCGTATCGACAACGTCGAGGAGCACAAGGACGCCGTCGAGACCATGATGAAGTCTCTGGAATTTGCCGACGACATCGCCGAGGCCAAGACCGAGGCCATGGACGTCAAGCTCGACGATATCGAGATCAAGCGCTAAGCGACTGGCGAGCGCAACGGGAAACACGGTCGCAGTGCAAACAAGCGACGGTACCCCAGCGCTTCGTACCCAGGGAGGGCCGGTAAACCGACCCTCCCTTTCTTATGCCTGTAGCCGACGAACGCGAGGATGCCGGACGCCGGAACCGCCCCAAATGTGGCAACAGTACGAAAACGACAAACACCCCAACACGTCCGCCCACCGATTTATTGCGCCGCGCAGACAATTAAACCAGCATCTTTAAACATCTGGGCAGTATAGTGACCAAAACTATCGCATAACCGCACTCTGCGAATGGAGAAGTTATGACCGAACACCATGCCATCAGCCGCCGAGCGTTTACGCTGGGCCTAGGGCTTGCGGCGTTGTCACCACTTGCAAGCCTGCCCGAAACCGCAGCGCCGGGCATTCCCCTGCGAGCGGCATTTGCAGACAACACACCCGCACCGTCGGACAGCCTCCACAATTTCGTCATTCGCCTTCGCCCCGCGGGCTATTTTCGCACCGCGAGCGTCAACCAAGACGGCAACGTTCGCGGCAACGTCTGTCACCTGTTTAACGACGGCACGTCCAGCAAGCTCATCCTTGAGAACGTAACGACCAAGAATGACGATACAAACTGGTACGCCATCCGCACCTTGCTCAATTTCGAAGAGCATAAAAAGACGGGCTACAGCATTTGGTCGGTCGACGACGACTCGGACAAAGATGGAAAGGTCATCCACGTATGGGGCGGCGAGTATGACAACAAGCCCAGCCGCGCTTTTGCGTTCGAGCGTCAATCAAACGGAACCTACATCATCCGAGACCGCACGGTCGAGAAAGAAACCGAGAAAAAAGACATTAAGTACCTGGCAATAGAATCGAACGGCAAAGACCAGGACAACAATAAGATCTGCCATAAGAGTAAGAGCATTCCGTGGGAGCTCGAACTTATCGGTTACGACATGAAAAAGAACGATGCCACGGTTAGCAGCCTCGACTGGATCACGTACAGCAGCTACGTCGACGGACCATGTTGGATGAAATACGTCGACGACAACAAGTTCCTCGACGAGCTGAGCATCCCGGGTACGCACGATTCGGGCACCTGCAGCGTGGACAACGACACTGAGCCCCAATCCTCGCAAGTAAAATGCCAGCAGGATTACATTCCCACGCAGTTGCTCGAAGGCATTCGCTATTTCGATATCCGGCTCGGAAAGGGCGATGACCCCGGCATCGACCACGGGATTTTCTACCTACTCAAAAAAGACGGGAACTATCTGCATCTCTCCGATGTCATCGGGTACTTCAAAACGTTTTTGAACGAAAACCCGTCAGAAGCGCTCATCATGCTCGCATCGCGCGGCAACGATGAGGCTACCGACGAAAGCATAACGACGGCCTTCGCCAAGGTTATGGCCGATAACCCCAACCTGTTCTACACGTCGAGCCACGTCCCCACGCTGGGCGAGGTGCGCGGAAAGATCGTCCTGCTGCGTCGATTTGGGCTCGCCGGCAACAGCGTAAGCGGCCACACGTGGGGCCTCGACCTCACCCAATGGGATGACAAGATCAAGACGCATTCCGGGCAGTCGATGTGTCTCGTCCAAGACGCGCGGGGATTTGAAGCCATAGGGGAAACGGGCAATGAAGAGCCCTATTGCACCAAGGTATACGCCCAGGACAAGTACAAACTCACGGGAACCGACAAGCTCAGCTGGGTCGATAATGCGCTGAAGGAAACGTCCGGGCGCACGCCCAACGAGGTAGATGTCGAGGACGATAACGGGGCCAAGGAGAAAGTCCTGGAGCGTTGCTGGTCTATCAACTACACCAGCTGCACGGGCTTGTCGCACGGAGGCAATCCTTTTACCTCGGCACGAGTAGTCAACGAGCATCTGTATAAGAGCCCGTACATCAATCCCAGCGGCATCGAGGATACAAAGTCAGATTACCTCAAGCACATTGGCATCATCGCATCCGACTTTGTTGATGCGGCGCTGGCCCGGAGCATCTACCAGCGCAATTACGATACGGAGCACAAGCAGACGGCTTCGTACTATCTCCCGTACTATCTCCCGACCCGCATGCGCATGACGTACGGCGACTCGCTGAGCGATGCCTCATTCCAGGACGGCAAGACCGTTGGCGAGGGTCATTTCCGCCTTGTCGACAGCAGCAACGTACTCAACGTGGCGGCTTCGGGCCATGCGTTTACCATCGAATACGTGGATGTCGACGCCTTGGGCAACGAGACCGTTACGGGGCTGCAGGGATCCGTGCCCATCGATATCGATCCGCGCGCACTGACACCCCACTTTGAGGGGCTCGAAGGCCTTAAGGCCGGCGAGGATGTGCGCACAAAGGTCGCGGCGCTGCTCGAGGGCAAACTCGAAAACGATGCCTGCACGGCTCAGCTCGAGTTTGTGCACGACGCGGACGGCGCTCCGGGCACGGCAATGGTCGAGGGCGAGGCATTTACCGCGGGAACGTACTGGGTGCGCGCGAACGGTCTTTTGGGCGACGCGGCGCAAAACTACAAGCTTGCTAATGACGGAGCCGCGAGCTTTACCGTAGCGGCCTCGAGCAGTGCAGGCGGCACCGACGGTGGCACGGGTCCCAACGCAGGCAGCGCTGATAAGAACGGTAAGGGCAACAAGGGCAAGAACTCGGGCGGAAAACTCGCCGACACGGGCGACGGCTCCGGCATTGCCGCCGGGCTCGCTGCCGCCGCCGTAGCGACAACGGTCGCCGGCGCGGCAATGCTTGCCAACGACCGCGAAAACGCTGGGGACGGTAGCGAATAGGCAAGCCGGCCTTTTAGACACATCGACTCAATGGGGGGCGCAGGACACCGTTCTGTGCCCCCGATTTTTACCTTGGCCCAAACGCCGCCATAGGCTACATCACCATGTTCAGCGCGTTAACAAACTCCTGGGCCTTCGCACGGCTGCTCAGGCTAAAAACACAAGCAGTCAACAGCCTGTTACGCAGAAAAACATCGCGGCCCTTGATCCTGTTGACCCCCGTAATGTCCTTAAGATAGACAATCTCGGTGTGCTTGCCACCAAAAGTGCCCTTCTTGAGCACCTCAATACGGTTGGGGTAGATCTTGACGTCTTTATACCTACCCGAACCTTTGTCCTGGAATAGCAGCGTGTTATTGTCCATACGCGTCACTCCCGTGGGATTCGCTAAAACTGCCTCTATGGTCACATTTTAGTCACCGCAAGGCCCCATGCGAAGATGTCAGACAGCACAGCAATTCGTGTCCGCGCGAGGCTTTAAACTAAATGCGATAAAGATGCATTCCACAAGAGGAAAGTGGGGCGACAGTGATGGGCGAACTGGTAAACCGTGGAGAATCGGCAATCGTACCCGAAGGTTTTTACAAGCAGGTCTCCTCGATTCTCAACGCCGCTCGCGACAAGGCCTATACCGCCGTTAACTTTGCGATGGTTGAGGCATATTGGGAGATCGGCAAGAGCATTGTTGATGAACAGGGCGGAGAGGGGCGCGCCAAGTATGGAGAGGCGCTGCTCAAGGCCCTCGCAATCAGGCTTACCAAGGATTTTGGTAAAGGTTTTGAAGCAAGAGAACTGCGTAAAATGCGTCAGTTCTATCTTGCATTTCCAATTCGGGACTCACTGCGTCCCGAATTGAGTTGGACACATTATCGCAGGTTAATACGCATTCCTGATCCCGAAGCTCGAACATGGTACATGAACGAATGCGCCGACTCTCGCTGGAGCACGCGCCAACTCGAGCGCCAGATCAACACCATGTTCCGCGAGCGCCTACTTGCCAGCAAGGACAAGGAGGCCGTCACCCAGGAAATCCAAAAGAGCGCCCCGGCTCGTCGCCCCGAGGATATCATCCGCGACCCATATGTACTGGAGTTTTTAGGTTTCTCGGACGATGCTACGTTTCGCGAGAGCGATCTAGAGCAGGCTCTCATCACGCATCTTCAGAAGTTCCTGCTGGAGCTTGGCCGTGGTTTCGCTTTCGAGGCGCGCCAAAAGCGCATCACCTTTGATGGACGCCATTTCTATATTGACCTTGTGTTTTACAACTATCTGATGCGCTGCTTCGTGCTCATCGACCTTAAGACCGATGACCTTACGCATCAGGACCTGGGCCAAATGCAAATGTATGTGAACTACTACACGCGCGAGCTCATGAACGAAGGCGACAATCCGCCCATAGGCATCGTGCTCTGCGCGGACAAAAGCGATTCGATCGTCGAGTACACGCTGCCCGAAGACAACGACCAAGTGTTTGCCGCCAAATACCTGCCGTATCTTCCAAGCAAGGAAGAGCTGGCGCGCGAGCTGAGCGCCGAGTACCGCGCCATCAACGAAGCGACTAATGGCGAAGCGCAAGGGTAGCAGCACGTTGCGACCGAAGCCACCGCAGCCGTCGCAGGCGCACTCGCGGTTGCGACGCACGCTACGAAACAATACCGGTCATGGACGCCGGCAACGACATTCTAGCCGTGGCTGGCGAGCGTGACCTGACAGGCAAAGACGCGGCCTTCGTCTGATGTGGGTCCATTGGCTGCCACAGAAAAGGGCCGGTTGCAGCCGGCCCTTTAGACGATAATACCTGCGTTGCCCGCGCTTCCGAAGTGTGACTAGCTGAGGAGCGGGTTCCGCGGCACAACCTGATTTTACCCAGTGAGGAGGCTCTTTTGCAGCCGCTCCACTGTTTATTTACATCTGGCACCCTCAAACAATCAGACGGCAGCCCGCACTCCTGAGAGCTGCCCCGCACCCCCGGCCATCACCTTACGGCAACAACCGGTGCTACTCCCCTACTTCCCAAATAGCGCACCCAGCAGACCGCGGCGTTTGGGCTTCTCCTCTCGGTAGGAACCCTCGACGGCGGCTGCAACCTGGCGCGGTTGCTCGCCGCCTCCACGGCGCACGATCTGGTACAGGAAGGGCGATTTAACGTATTTGACCTCGACGGGCGTGGCGTGCACGGTGCTCTCACCGGACAGATGCAGGCTCGGGCTGAGCGGCGCCACGATATGCGTTTCGCGCTTGTCGCTAAACACCACCGCGGCCGCGCGGCCCGTCTGGCCGTTTACGGCAATGCGCACCTGCTCGCCATCGCGGCCGTCTGTCGCCGGACGATCGACAAAGTAGACCGGCACCATCACCAGGCCGTCCTTATGTTTGCGGGCCTTGCGCGCCCACATGCGAATGCTCTTTTTATTGAGCCCCAGTACAGCCTCGGCGTCGTTGCCCGCAACGTCGAGCGCCAACTTATCAATGACCACCTGGTCCTTGGTAGACGCATCGACTGAGACAACGCGAAAGTCACCTTCCTGCATGGCGGGATCGAACGGACCGACCTTGGCAAAGTCCCACGGCTCCAAAATGCCCATGAGGCGAACGTCCAGGTAGTTTGCCCTGGGGTATGCCCAGTCGAGCACCTCGTAGTACACCAAGGCCTCCTTGCTCAGGCCCTTGCCCGGGAAGCTCGCCATCATGCGCAAGTCCGCCAGCGCCATGGGGAAATAGAAGAGCATCATGTCGTTTTGGATCGCGTCTTCCACGTCGTGCCCGGCAAAGGCATCCGGATACTGGCGCACCAGCTGCAGCGCGTTGGCACGTGCCTGCTGCGGCGAGATTTCGCAGGGAATACCCTGCTCGGGCACATACTCCGCACCAACGCCCATGGTCAGGCGCTTGCTAAACGTCCCCGGCTTGAGCAGGTCCGCAATGCCGATCTTATTGCCGCAGGACGGGCACTCAAACACACGCTGCGTTGACTCGCCCTCAAAGGACGCTCCGCAGAAGGGGCAAGGAATGCTCACATGCGTGGCCTCTTGGAACTCCTGCGCCGTGCCGCGATCCTCCCACAGCAGATGTTCCAGGACCGACTGATTGCGCCAGTGCGCATTGAAGAAATACCAGTCCGGGTCCTGCGGGCGCTCGAGTTGCGACACATGCGTGAGTTTGAGCAGTCCATCCACCACCGTCAACGGCGTATGGCGAATACCCAAAGCGCTCTTGGGCTCTCCGGCGTCCGCCTGCCACGGAACCACCGTGCCGCAATAGGCGCATTCAAAGCTGCGCTTAGCCTGGTGCGAGTACATAGGGCCGCCGCAGTTTTGACATTTAATGGCAAACATCTCGTCCATGGAAACGTCCTCCTTTGCCCAGGGGCTGTCGACATTAAGTATGTCGAGCAAGCAGGCACATGCCCATACCCATGTGGCCCAAAATGGACCACTCAGGCAGACGAGAAGGCTCGCTCGTTAGCACCGGCAGACTATTGCTGCATTTTCTGAGCATCGGCGCACGGCGCCCCCGTGCGAGCTACACTATCCCCTTAAACATGATTGTGAGGACGACCGCTATGCTATTTGTAAATCGGCTGGTACATACGCTTGTTCCCGGCAGCGAGAGCGAGCCGGTCGATGCATCTTGCCGCACCAACGCGGGCTTTTCCGCAAGCCTCGTCTGCATTGGCCTCAACATCACCCTGTGCCTGGCCAAGGGCATCGCGGGTCTGCTCGCCGGCTCCGTCTCCCTCATCGCCGACGCTTTCAACAACCTCTCCGATGCCTCGAGCAACATTGTGAGCCTGCTCGGTTTCCGCCTTGCCAGCCGCCCGGCAGACGAAGGCCACCCCTATGGTCACGGCCGCTACGAGTACCTAGCCGGCCTGTTCGTCGCCGTCCTGGTTTGCGCCGTCGGCATCAACCTGATTCTCGAGTCGGTCACTAAGATCATCAAGCCCTCGCCCACCGCTTACACGTTTATTTCCCTTGCGGCACTGGCTACGTCCATGCTCGTTAAGCTCTGGATGGCAGCGTTCAACCGCACGCTGGGCAACCGCATCGATTCCGAGACGCTCATCGCCACGGCGCAGGACTCCAAAAACGACGTCATCACCTCGGGCTCGGTCTTGGTGGCGGCGCTTATTTCGCAGACGACCGGCTTTGATCTCGATGGCTGGGCAGGCCTGGGTGTGGGCGTCTTCATCTGCATCAGCGGTCTGGGCCTGGTGCGCGACGCCATCAGCCCGTTGCTGGGGCAAGCGCCCGACCCCAAGCTCGTCCAGGCAATCCGCGACAAGATCATGTCCTATCCACAGGTCTTGGGCACACACGACCTCATGGTGCACGACTACGGCCCCGGTCGTCAGTTTGCCAGCGCCCACGTGGAGATGCCCGGCGAGGGCGACGCGTTTGAGCACCACGAGATTCTGGACACCATCGAGCACGACATCAAGCGCCAGATGGGCATTGGTATCACGCTGCACTGCGACCCCATCGCGACAACCGGCGATGACTTGCGCGGCTGGGTCAAGCGCGGCGTCATGCAGATCGATCCCGCGCTCTCCATCCACGACCTGCACGAGCACGACGGGTTCGTTTCGTTTGACCTGGTGCGTCCCGACGGCTTTGACATATCCGACGAAGAGCTGCTGGAGCTCGTCACGCGCATCGTGCACGAGCGCCGACCCGATGCCTCATGCGTCGTTACGTTTGACTCGGGCTTTAGCTCGCCCGACCGTCCGGCCGAGCAGCTGTAGCCCACTTAACAGCTAGTTTCCCTGCGCGCCCGAGATGCCGTTTTGTAGGGCGTTCCAGGCATCCGTCGCCATGTCGCCCAAGTTCTGCGCGGTATCGCCCAGATTTTGTGCCGTATCGCCCAGCTCTTGCGCCTTGTCTCCCAACTCCTGCGCCTTGTTGCTCAAGTCCTCCAGCGTATTGGAGCTCGAGCTGTCGGTACCGCTTTGGCCGTCGGACGAGTTGCCCGAACTGTTCTTGTGCGTGAGTTGAATTTCGAGGTTGCCGTTGTCGTTATAGTAGGCAGAAGCAACGACCCAGTTGGCATCGACGACGGGCGTTGAGCCATCATCAGTCAGGACCACGGCATTCGAAAGATCGGCGCCGCGCGACTTGAGGATCTTCTTGGCGTTGGACCAGTACTGCCCCGGGATATCGCTCAGATCGACGGTGCTTGACGAGGCGGACTCGGTTTGCTCGGCAGTGGCATCGGCCGTTGAACTCCCCCGCTTGTTGAGCATGCCCGACACGATGGCAAACACAATCGACAGCGCAAAGAAGATCGCCAGTACGATGAGGATCTTCTTGATCACGCTCGACGAACGCGACGGCTTCCTCTCCTCGTCCTCGCCATATTGCGGAATCGACTTGGGGTACTCGCGATACGGCTCGCGCGACTCGTAGCGAGGCTGCGCCGTGCGAGGCATATACGTCGTCTGCTGAGGCTGCGGAATGGGATTCTGCGGCAGGCTGTCATAGGAATTCGGCGTCGAGGCAGCATAAGAATCCTGCGGCGCGTAATCAAACGGATCCGGAGCTGCGTTGCCATAGGGGCCTTGCGAAGATGCAGCGTAAGAATCCTGCGCCGTGTCGCCATAGCCCATAACCCGGGTGGGCTCGGCAGAAGGCTGCGTCGCGGCGGGGTCGGTATAACCGGGGTTGGGAACAGCGCGGGTCGCATCGGCACTATCGCCAGCCTGCGCGGAACCGTAGCCGCCCATCACGGTTGTCTTGTCCTGATCCATGCAACGATTCCTTTCCGTCGCGCGTGAGCCTCAAGTTATCCATGCATTCTACCCGCGCAAAAGCCTATGATGGGCAGAGTCCGTCGGTATCTACAAGACATGCGCGGGCCTAAGGATCAAAAAGCCCCGCCGGGCCTTGTGGGCACGGCGGGGCGGGCTAGCAGCTATGAGCAGCGAGCTTAGAACAGGCCGGTGATGTTGCCGTCGTTGTCGACGTCGATGTTCTCAGCCGCGGGGACCTTGGGCAGGCCCGGCATGGTCAGAACACTGCCGGTCAGTGCGACCACAAAGTGGGCACCGGCGGAAACCTTGAGCTCACGCACCGTGATGCGGAAGTTCTCGGGAGCGCCCAGGGCCTTGGCGTTGTCGCTAAAGCTGTACTGCGTCTTGGCGACGCACACCGGCAGGTTGCCAAAGCCGTTCTCGCGCAGCTCGGCGAGCTGACGCTTGGCAGCCGGCGTAAAGTCGACGCCGTCGGCACGGTAAACCTTGGTGGCGACGGCCTCGAGGGCATCGGCAACATCGGCGCCGTCCTCGTAGGCAAACTTGAGCTCGCTCGGCTGCTCAATCAGACGCATGACCTCATCGGCCAGCTCGAGCGCGCCCTCGCCGCCCTTGGCCCAGACCTCGGAAAGCTTAACGTTGACGCCGAGCTTCTGGCACTCGGACTCGATGAGTGCAAGCTCAGCCTCGGTGTCCGTCGGGAAGCGGTTGATGGCGACCACGCAGGGCAGACCATAAACGTTCTGGATGTTGTCGACATGACGCAGCAAGTTGGGCATGCCAGCCTTGAGTGCCTCGAGGTTCTCCTCGTTGAGGTCGGCCTTGGCGACGCCACCGTTGTACTTAAGCGCACGAGCGGTCGCGACGACCACGACGGCGCTGGGGCGAACGCCCGTCATGCGGCACTTGATGTCGAGGAACTTCTCGGCACCCAGATCGGCACCAAAGCCGGCCTCGGTAATGGCAACATCGCCAAAGCGCATCGCCATACGCGTGGCCATGATAGAGTTGCAGCCGTGGGCAATGTTGGCGAAGGGACCGCCGTGGACAAACGCGGGCGTGCCCTCGAGCGTTTGCACCAGGTTGGGCTTGAGCGCGTCCTTAAGCAACGCGGCCATGGCACCCTGGGCCTTAAGGTCGCGGGCACGGACGGGCTCGCCGGCAAAGCTATAGCCGACGACAATCTCGCCCAAGCGTTCCTTGAGGTCGCTGATGCTCGTAGACAGGCACAGAATTGCCATGACCTCGGAGGCAACGGTGATGTCGAAGCCGTCCTCGCGCGGCACACCTTGGGCCTTACCGCCAATGCCATCGATAACATGGCGCAGCTGACGGTCGTTCATGTCGACAACGCGCTTCCAGGTGATGCGCTTAACGTCAATACCGAGCTGATTGCCCTGCTGGATATGGTTATCGAGCATGGCGGCCAGCAGGTTGTTGGCAGCACCGATGGCATGGAAGTCGCCGGTAAAGTGCAGGTTGATGTCCTCCATGGGAATGACCTGGGCCCAACCGCCGCCAGCGGCACCGCCCTTGACGCCAAAGACGGGACCGAGCGAAGGCTCACGCAGGGCCACGGCGCTCTTGATACCGCGACGACGCAGGCCATCGGCCAGACCGATGGTCGTGGTGGTCTTGCCCTCGCCCGCGGGCGTTGGGTTGATAGCGGTCACGAGGACGAGCTTGGCCTGGTGATCAGTCGGCTCGTTGAGCAGTGAATAGTCGACCTTAGCCTTGTCGAAGCCGTACGGAATAAGGTGCTTAACGTCGACGCCGGCGTTCTTGGCCACCTCGGTAATAGGCAGCGGCGTGACAGAACGTGCGATTTCGATGTCAGTAGGCATGGGCGGTCCTTTCGTTACCGAATGAGAAAAAGACCAATTCAGCATAGCACGGGCGCGCAATAGTAAAACGCCCATAACCGATGAACGGCGATATGTTTACCCGATGCCCAGCGATAGTCCAACAGCCCGCCAAAACAAAACGCCCTAAACGGTAGGTTCAATCCCCAGGTGCTCAAAGGTGCGGAGGGTTGCCTGACGGCCCTGCGGCGTACGAATCATCAATCCGCACTGCAGCAAATAGGGCTCATAGACATCCTCGAGCGTGCCCGGGTCCTCGCCCACCGCGCTGGCAAGGGTCGTAAGTCCCACGGCGCGACCGGAGAACGTCTTGGCGAGCGTCTCCAAAATGCGAATATCCATCCAGTCCAGACCGAGCTCGTCGATCTCGAAGAACTCGAGCGCCTGGCGACAGATATCGAGCTCGATGGGGCCGTTGCCGCGCACCTGTGCGTAATCGCGCACGCGCTTGAGCAGACGGTTGGCAAGACGTGGCGTGCCGCGCGAACGCGAGCCGATCTCGAGTGCACTGGGATGGTCGATCGTCACGCCCAGGATAGTCGCCGAGCGCGTCACAATCTGCGCGAGCTCCTCGACCGTGTAGTAATCCAGGCGATATGAAATGCCAAAGCGGTCGCGCAACGGGCCGGTCAACATGCCTGAACGGGTCGTTGCCGCCACCAGCGTAAACTTGGGGATATCCAAGCGAATCGAGCGCGCCGCCGGACCCTTGCCAATCACGATATCGAGGGCAAAGTCCTCCATCGCGGGGTACAGGACCTCCTCGACCGAACGGTTGAGGCGGTGGATCTCGTCGATAAACAGCACATCGCCCGGCTGCAAGTTAGTAAGGATGGCCGCCAGGTCGCCCGTGCGCGCGATGGCAGGGCCACTCGTGGTCTTGATCTGAGCGCCCAGCTCGTTGGCGATAACGGTGGCCAGCGTGGTCTTGCCCAGGCCCGGAGGACCCGAGAAGATCACGTGGTCGAGCGTCTCGCCACGGCTCTGCGCCGCTTCGATCAACACGCGCAGGCTCTGCTTGATGTGCTCCTGGCCGCAGTAATCGTCCAGGCGCTGAGGGCGCAAAGTGCGGTCGACATCGAGATCCTCGGCCGTCAGCTCCGAGCCCACCATGCGCTCGCCGTGCGCCATGGATGCCGCCGGCGAGTTACCGGGCGTCGCCCACAAGTCCTGAGAGTCATCGGCTTCCCACATCACGCATCCATTCCGAGTCGCTTAAGCGCCGCGCCGAGCAGATCCTCGACACGCATATTCTGCCCATCATACCCGCTCAGGGCAACATCGGTCTCCTGCGGGCTAAAGCCCATGGAAAGGAGTGCCGCACGGGCATCGTCGATCGCCGAGGGAGCGGCAGCGGGCACGGGCATCGCAACCTGTCCGGGAATCACGTCGACCGGCACAAAGCCCTTATCCTTGGCAAAGGTGCTCTTGAGTTCCAGGATCAGGCGCTGAGCTGTCTTTTTGCCCACACCGGGTACCTTGGCCATGCCCTTGTCGTCCTCGGCCATCACCAGCGAATACAGCTGCCCCACGGTATAGGTGGAAAGCACGGCAAGCGCCAGGCGCGGGCCAACGCCCGAAACGGACACGAGCCGGTCGAACATCGTGCGCTCATCCTTTGAGGAAAAACCGAAAAGTGTCATGGCGTCCTCGCGCACCTGCATACGCGTGTAGAGACGGACCTCGCCGCCGGGCGTCGGCAACGTGGCCGCAGTGCTGCCCGAGATGCCGAGTTCAAAGCCAACGCCCGACACATCGACGACAGCAGAGCTCATCGTGGACTCGACAAGCGTTCCGTGGAGCTGGGAAATCATCAGTATCCGGTTCCTCTCTGTTGATAGAACTCGCCACCGGTGAGGGCGCGGGTGCGGCTGAGGTTTACGTGGCAGATGGCGCAGGCCAGGGCATCGGCGGCATGGTCGGGATGCGGGTCGTGGTCGAGCTGTGTTAGCGTGCGTACCATATAGGCGACCTGCCGCTTGTCCGCGGCGCCGGTGCCCACCACAGCCTGTTTGATCTGCATGGGCGTGTACTCGCCAATCTCGAGCGCGCATTCCGAAAGCGCTACGAGTGCAGCACCGCGGGCATGCGCCGTGGGGATGGCCGAACGAACGTTGGCGCCAAAGTAGATGCTCTCGACAGCAGCTGTGTCGGGTCGATAACGCTCGACGACATCCTTAAGGTCACGGGCGATATGCGACAGGCGCACCGCAAGCGGGCTGCCCGCGCTGGTCTCGATGCAACCGTAGGCACGGCAGCGAACCTCGCCACGCCGCTCCTCGATAATCCCCCAACCCGTATGAGCCAAACCGGGGTCAATGCCCAAGATAACCAAGCCGACCTCCCCTCGCCACAAGCACAGCGCAAGACAGGGCCCCGCGCATCATTCACGAACGTCTGTTCTAGAATAACACAACGGGGCCAAGATGCTTAGTTGAAGTATCGGGGTTGGAAGCGAATCCTATCCCATAGTTAGTTCTGCGAGAAAAAGGGGAACTGCCTCGGATCTACTGGCGGGTGCGGCATCGGGCCACCCTGGGGACTACCTTGCGAGCCGCCCTGACCGCCCATCATCTTATCGATGGCGTCCTGAACCTCGCCCTCGAACTTTTTCATTCCCTCGTGTAAACGACGCTGACCGTCCTCAGAGCGCAGCTCCTCCATCTGCTCGGGCGAAATGCCCAACAGGTCACCCAATATGCCCATCATCTCGCCACGCATGCGCTCGCTTGTATCCTCGTCGGCAAAGCGGTTCACCTCGGCGCGCGCCAGCGCATCGACCGTCATGCGTTCCTTGCCGCTCAGCCCCAGGTCGGACCACGCGAGCATGTACGGCCAGGCGCGCTCAACAAACGAACGGGCCGAGACGATCGGCGCCGTCGGCAGCATGCGGCGGGCGGCCTCGCCCTGACGCACGAGCATCAGCAGCAGCGAGCAAGCCTCGGGCTTGCCGGCGGCCATCGGGATGTCGTCGAAAGCTCGATTGCGGTCCACGTGCGCCTCGAGCGCGCCATCGACCTCACCCGGCTCAAGCCCGCCGAGCAGCTGTGCCGCGCGGTCGAGCATATCGACCGGACCGTCGAGCGTCGAGAGCGCCTGCGCCAGCACGCGCTCCATACAATCTTCCACCGCGTTGAGCGTCACGAGCTCTTGGGGCACCACGGCAGACGTGCGGTTGCGCACACGCGCCACAAACTCAAGCGTCGACAGGTACACATCGCCAAAGGGCGCAAAGTCGCCCTGGTAACCGCCGCAAAGCGCCGGCGCCGCCAGCGCATACTCGGTTTTGGACAGCGGGCTCAGCGCCATCGCACCCAGCTCGAGCGCCGTGTCCTCCAGCATGAGGCCCAGCGTGCGCGAGCGCAGACGCTCGGCATCGCCCGCCGACACGTCGCGATCGAGCACACGCGCCGCATCCGGTGCATCGCGCTCGACAGTGCGAATGTGCAGACGCTCGGCAATGGCGCGGACGGCGGCACAGCGGGCAGCCTCGGCCTCCTCCTGCGCCGGCGTAAAGATACGGTTGCGCCCCAGCACCAGGCCAATTACGTTACGCGGACCCAGAGCGTCAACGGCCAGCGCCGCCAGCAGGGATGACGGCAGGTCACCCTCGAGTGCCACCACAGCACGCGACGCACCGTGGGCCCGAGCGTTGTCGCGCACGGCGAGCACCAGCGCCTGCCACAACCACTCCTCGGAACGGAACTCGGGCAGTTCGTGATCTTCCAGGGCATCGAGCATCACGCCGCGCTGAATCTCCTGAACCAGCAGGCTCTCCTCAAAACACGGCGCCTGGGCCACCACGCGACCGCAGTCGTCGAGCACAAACGAACCGCCGGTATACACCGACTCGTCATAGGCACCGACCGGCGCCATGCAGGCAAACCACACGCTGCGCTTGGATGCGATCTTGCGGTAGGCGCCGCTGCGAACGGCGGCAATGGCGGCAGTCTCGCGGTCGGTCATGTCAAACGCGTTGAATTGGAAATACGCGATGAGGTCGACGCCGGTCGGCAACATCTCGAGCTCGCGGTCCAAGTCAAAAATCACGGCGATGCGCACGCCGTCCACGTCGAACACCGGCGGCGCCCAACGCGTGTCGTTGTTCTCGCCACGCTGCAGGGCAATGCTCGAACGCGCCGGCACCACATGACCGTCCTTGAGCATCATGTAGTCGAGCAGCGGTTGGCCCTCAAACGAAACCGCCGCGGGCACGATGCAGATCATGTCAAGCTCCTGGATACGCTCGGCGACACCAGTCAAACCGGCAAGCACGTCGTGCTCAAAGTCGGCAGCGCCCACCAGGCCACCGGGCATGGCACCCATAAAGAGCGGAGCCGGAACGCACAGCACGCGCGCCCCGCGCTCGTGGGCCAGACGAGCCTGGTCCTCGATGCGGCCGCAAATGCCCTCAATATCACCCAGGCGCATATCGATCTGTGCAAGCGCGAGCTTCATGCCCCAGTCCTTTCCGTCGTAAACCATCGAAATCGTAGTAAAAGCGCCGGCCGCATAATGCAGCCGGCGCTTGCATGTGCATATGCTAGCTATGATACCCCGAGCGGGGGCGCGCTCCTAGAATGTCGCGGACCACAGCCCGTGCAGGTTGCAGTAGGCATAGACGGTACCGGTCTTGGAGCCGCCCGCGAAAAACGTCGCGGGTTTCATGCCGGGCTCAAGGTAATGAACCTCTAAGCGGCCCTCGGCCTCAAGCGCAATCCACTCAATGTAGTGTTCGGGCAGGCTGGGGTGCTCGACCGAGCCAACGCGTGCACGAATCACGTGACCGTCGCGCTCGGTCTCGACAACAGGCACGTGCTTCTCGTGCGCCGCGTCCTCAGTGTTTGCGGTCAGTTCCGTGCAACCGGCAGGGGTCGCAACGTCGTCGCCAAGGGCAGCGATGAGCTTACCGTCGGGGTCCTTAAAGAATTTCGCCATGATGTTCTCCTTTGCTGATGTGCCAATGTTCTTAATGGTTCTTATGCCCAAAGGCAGACAAACCATCCACGGCATTGCAAATGAACACATAACGGATCAGGCAAGCGGTCGGGCCAAAATGCGTCGACCGTCCTGCCCACTCCAGCAGTCCCACCCCGCGCGCGGCTAGCGCCCGTCGCCGCCGAGAAGCGCCAGAACATCCTCGCGCGTGAACAGTGCCGACGAGATGCCGTCGCCGCCGAGTACGCTGTTGACCAGGTCGCGCTTGGACTCCTGCATCTGCATAATGCGTTCCTCGATCGTGTCCTTGGCGATGAGCTTGTACACGGTCACGGTATGCTGCTGGCCAATACGGTGTGCACGATCAGTCGCTTGGTCCTGCGCCGCCACGTTCCACCACGGGTCGTAGTGGATGACCACGTCGGCAGCCGTCAAGTTAAGGCCCACGCCGCCCGCCTTGAGCGAAATCAAAAAGACCGGAACCTCGCCCGCTTGGAACTGCGCGACCATCTTGGCGCGGCTCTCCTTAGACGAAGCGCCCGTGAGCTTAAGGAAGGCGATGTCCTCCTTGGCCAAGCGCTTACCGATGATATCGAGCATACCCGTAAACT
>CABUMU010000040.1 GCA_902492855.1 uncultured Collinsella sp.
CGCAAAGGAAACAGTGTAGGGAGACGGGGCTTCCGGTGGGAAGTTTAGCGACGCTTACGCCTTGTTGACGGAGCCAAACTCCTCCATGAGCTCCTTGGTGCGGGCAACGATGTTGTCGCGACCAGGCTTGAGGAGCTTGCGGGGGTCAAAGCCCTTGCCCTGCTGATCCTTGCCAGCCTCGATATACTCGCGAACGCCCTTGGCGAAGACGAGCTGCAGATCGGTGTTGACGTTGATCTTGGAGATACCCAGGGAGATGGCCTTCTTGATCTGATCCTCGGGGATGCCGGTACCACCGTGCAGAACGAGGGGCAGGTCGCCGGTCTGAGCCTTGATCTCGCCCAGACGCTCGAAGGAAAGGCCAGCCCAGTCGGCGGGATACACGCCGTGGATGTTGCCGATACCGCAGGCGAGGAAGTCGACGCCCAGGTCAGCAATCTGCTTGCACTCAGCAGGATCAGCGAGCTCGCCGCTGGAGGTCACGCCGTCCTCGGTGCCGCCGATGCCGCCGACCTCGGCCTCGATGGACATACCCTTGGAGTGGGCAAGCTCAACGAGCTCCTTGGTGCGGTCGAGGTTAAGCTGGAAGGTCTCCTCGTGAGAGCCGTCATACATGATGGACGTGAAGCCGGCCTCGATGCACTTGAAGCAGTCCTCGTAAGAACCGTGATCGAGGTGAAGGGCGACGGGAACGGTAACGCCCGTGGCCTCGACGGCAGCCTTGACCATGTCGGCGCAGACCTTGAAACCGCCCATCCACTTAGCGGCACCAGCGGTGCACTGAAGAATCAGCGGAGACTTGGCCTCCTCGGCGGCCTGGAGAATAGCCAGGGTCCACTCGAGGTTGTTGGTGTTGAAGGCACCGAGAGCGTACTTGCCGGCCTCGGCCTTCTTGAGCATGTCTGCTGCGTTGACGAGCATAAAAGAAACCTCCTGTAAGGTTGCTCCGATAACGCCTGAGATTTTACCACGACATACCCGAGCATAAACGTTCGTTTGTTCACGAATACCATCCGATTGGACAAATTTTGACCGTTTGCCCCACAGAATCGACCCACTGGGGAAAATAGCTTGACGATTGAGCGGTCTTCGTGGTTCGAAAGACGGCTTCGAGCCTACATCTGCATAAACGGATTCTGCATAAGTTCGCGCGCCATCGTGGTCGAATCGCCATGGCCCGTCAAGCAAACGGTATCGGGCGGAAGCGTCTTGGCAAGTTTGGAGAGCGAGCGCATAATCGCCGCCTCGTCACCGCCGGAAAGATCGGTACGACCGTGGCTGCCCGGGAAAAGCGTGTCGCCCACAAAGGCGATGTTCCCCTGCTCGGTCGCGGCGAACAGGACGATGCCGCCCGGCGTATGCCCCGGCGTCTCGATCACCTGCAGGCAGATATCGCCCAATTCAATCGTATCGCCCTCGGCAAGCAGCCGCGTCGGCTCGCCCGGATCGGGCGTCTCAATACCCCACATGGCGCGCTGCTCCTCGATATTCGCGCGAGGTACCGTCACGTCCTTAGCGCACAACTCATATAGTGCGCCGTCACCAACGACAGATCGAACCCCGGCGACCCCGCCAACATGGTCGGCATGACCGTGCGTGCAGACAGAGCCGAGTACGCGAACCTCGGGATGCGCGGTGCGGATATGCTCCACAAGACGCTCGCCCTCCCACGCCGGATCGACGATTAAGCACTCGTCATTCGAAATCACGGCGTAACTGTTGGTCTGAATCGGGCCGTTGACGAGCACCTCAATCGAAGCCGCGCCTCGGGGTGTCAGGTCCAAAGTCATACCGTCCATGCGCATGCCCTCCTTCTAAAATACGTTTGAGGCACCAAACGATGCCTCAAACGTAACCAATATCTATGATGCTGAGAGGCTCTCGCACCTACACACGGCGCTTGAGCTGAGCTCCGCCTTCGCCGGGCATAAGACGGCGCGCGTCGTAGACCGAATCGACACTGCTGATGGAAGCCAGCAGCGGATCCAGACCACTCGCGTCCGAGATCTCGACCATAAAGCGCAGGGTTGCAATACCCTCGCGGTTGGTCGACGTGGCGGCAGAAAGGATATTGCCGCCCGCATCGCCAATGGCAATGGTGACATCCTTGAGCAGGCCCATGCGGTCCAAGCACTCGACCACGATCTCGACCTGGAAGAGGGTGTCAGCAGCGCCGTCCCACTCCACATCGATCATGCGCTCGGGATGTTCCATAAGACCCTTGACGTTGGGGCAGTTGGCGCGATGCACCGAAACGCCACGACCGCGCGTGATGAAGCCGACGATGTCGTCACCCGTCACGGGGTTGCAGCAATGAGCCAGACGGACCAGCAGGCCGCTGTTGCTCTCGCCCTTGACGATAATGCCGTTACTGGCGCTCTTGCCGCGCTTTTGAGGCTTGCGGTTGGAGCCGCGAGCGGGCTGCTTCACGACCTCGGCGATAGCCTCGGCCTTGGTGAGCTGTTCCTCGGGCTTGGGGTCCAAGATTTGCTCGACCTTATTGCCCACAGCGCGCGAGGCAACCTTGCCGGCGCCGACGGCGGCAAACAGGTCCTCGAGCTGCTTGAAGTTAAACTGCTCCGCCACGGCATTGAGCGCACGCGTCGAACGCGGCGTAGAAATGCCATAGCCACGCTTACGCAGATCCTTGGCCAGCATATCGCGACCGGCGGCAGCGTCGTCGTCCTTGGTCGCAGCGGCAAAATAGCGGCGGATCTTTGACTTGGCGGAAGGTGTCTTAACGATCTTGAGCCAATCGCGCGACGGCTTGGAACTCTTGTTAGTCAGGATTTCAACGCGGTCGCCCGTCTTGATCTCGTGCGTGAGCGGAGCCACCGCACCGTTGATTTTGGCGCCGACGCAGTGGTTTCCCACCTCGGTGTGAACGGCATAGGCAAAGTCGAGCGGCGTTGAACCGGCACGAAGCGCCATGACCTCGCCTTTGGGCGTGAAGACAAAGATCTCCTGATCGAACAGATCGACCTTCAGCGAGTGCAGGTATTCCTTGGCATCGGTGATCTCGTCGGAAGCCGCCCAATCGAGCGAATGCTTGAGCCAGTTGATCTGGTCGTCCAAACGTTGAGCGTCATTGGTCTTGGAAGCAGACGATCCGCCCGACTTCTTATATAGCCAGTGAGCGGCAATGCCGTACTCGGCCTGCTCATGCATCTCGTAGGTTCGAATCTAAATCTCGAGCGGACGAGCCGTAGGGCCGATGACCGTCGTGTGGAGCGACTGGTAGTTATTGACCTTGGGCATGGCGATATAGTCTTTAAAGCGACCAGGCATGGGGTGCCACAGCGTATGCACCGCACCGAGCGTGGAGTAACAATCGCGCACCGAATGGGTAATAACGCGCAGCGCCACCAGGTCGTAGATCTCGGAGAACTCCTTGCCCTTGCGCTTCATCTTTTGGTAGATGGACCAATAGTGCTTGGAGCGGCCGTTGATCTGGAAGTCCTCCAGACCAATGCGGTTGAGCTCATCGGTAAGCGTCTTGATGGTCTCGGCAAGGTAGCGCTCGCGGACCTCGCGCGACTCAGCCACCATGCGCGCGATGCGCTGGTAGGCATCGGGCTCCAGGTAGAAGAAGGACAGGTCCTCGAGCTCCCACTTAATAGAGCTCATGCCCAGGCGGTCGGCCAAGGGCGCGTACACGTCCATGGTCTCGCGAGCCTTAAACAGGCGACGATCCTCGCGCAGGGCTGCCAGCGTTCGCATGTTGTGCAGACGGTCGGCAAGTTTAACGATGATGACGCGAATGTCCTTGGACATGGCGAGGAACATCTTGCGCAGCGTGAGCGCCTGCTTCTCGTCCATGCTGTCGACTTCGATGTTGGTGAGCTTGGTCACGCCATCGACGAGCTCGGCCACCGTATCGCCGAACAGGCCGGAAACATCGGCGAGCGAGGTCTCGGTATCCTCGACGGTATCGTGCAGCAGCGCGGCGCACACCACATCGCAGTCCATCTTGAGATCGGCCAAAATGATGGCAACCTCGACGGGATGGTTAATGTACATCTCGCCCGAGCGGCGCTTTTGGTTGCAGTGCTTCTCGGCGGCAAAGCAGTAGGCCTGCTCAACCTTAGAAAAGTCGTCCTCATTCATATATTTGAGGCACAGGCGCTCCAGCTTGTCGTAGCTGTCCGCCATAATCTCGGGCGGCAGCTCATCGGCATGCTTATAGTGCTCCATCTCCGAAAAAGGCTGGAGGGTAGAATCATGGGCGGTACGGGCTGCGGCATCCATCGAGGTCCCCTTCCCCTAGGCCCGCGGTACGATCGGGCGGTTAACTTTGGCTAGCATATCAGAAGCGCACGAATCGAGCGCCCAACTCCGGAAAGCCGAGAACTCCATGCGCGAGCGCAAGCCCTCCAAATAGCGAATTGACCTGCTCAATTGCACGCGGCCGGGGTTTTCGGCCATCGCGATGCGACGGGTGTCGTCAAACCCCGAAACGCGACAAAAACCAAGCTCTTCGAAGATTCCCAAGCCGCTTTCCACCGAGCGCTCGTCGACCGGCGTGCGAGCATCGATGGCAAGGCACATCTGCGCGATGTCGATATCGCTCGCTCTAAAGGAATCGTCCCCGGTCTTGCCGCGGTTGGAGCGCCACATGGTCTGCAGCGCGCGATAGAGCGTGACGAGCTCGTCGCGCTCGGGCGCATAGCAGTCGAGCAGGCGCTCGTTAATACGGGCGTCACGCGACGAATAGAGTAGATGGATCACGGCGGGTTGGCCATCGCGACCGGCGCGGCCGCTCATCTGGTTAAACTCAATGCCGCCAAACGGCATGTGATAGAGCACGACATGGCGAATATCGGGAAGGTTGACGCCCTCGCCAAAGGCGGATGTCGAGACGATGCAGCTGAGGCTGCCGTCTCGAAACGCCTCCTCTACGCGATGGCGGTCGGTGCGCGTAAGGCCAGCGTTATAGAACGCGATACGGGTCGCACAGTCGGGAACGCGTTTGCGTAGTGTCTTGGCGAGCGCCACGGACTGGTCGCGCGAATTGACGTAGATGACGGTCTTTTCCCCCGTCGCCACGATCGACACCAAACGGTTCTCGCGGCTCGCAAGATCTCGGTCGTCCTCGAGCTGCAGGTTCTCGCGCACCGTCTCGTCGACCACCGTGTGAGTGATCGGAAGCGTGCGGGCAAGCTCGGCTACGACCGGAGCCGTCGCGGTGGCCGTCGCGGCCATAACGACCGGGTCGCCCAGGGCTTTGAGGATATCGGGCATGTCGAGATAGGCGCTGCGGTCGCCGCCCTTGGCAAGGCCAGCGTGGTGCGCCTCATCGATAACGACAAAACCGATGCGCCCCGAACGCGCAAAGCGGTCGCGGTGAATGGACAGGAACTCGGGCGTCGTGAGCACGATGCCGGTACGGCCCGAAGCCAAGCCGGCAAACACGTCATCGCGCGCCGCCTCCACGGTCTCGCCGGTCAACACGCCGACGCCAATGCCAAGCGATGCCATCGTCGACGAGAGGTGATAGGCCTGGTCGGCAACAAGCGCACGCAGCGGATAGACAAAGATGCTCGCACGTCCGCGAAGCACCGCCTCACGCGCGGCATGTACATGGAAGATGAGCGACTTGCCGCGCCCCGTTCCCATAACGGCCAGAACACTTTGGTGATCGGCCAGGGCATCGAGCGCCTCGACCTGCGCGCGGTGCGGCTGGTTCGAGCCGATAAAGCTATGGATAAGCGAGCGCGTGAGCTCGGTATAGGAAAGCTGGGCGAGCGTCTCGCGCTTGCGCGACTCCAGGCGCAGGCCAGAATCCGCCGGCTGCACGCCACGACGAAGCTCGCATGCCGGATCGTCGACGCCGGGCAGCGTGGTATCGCGGACCAGAACATCCTTGATCATGAGCTTGGGCTTCACACGCCCCTGCCAATGCTCGGCAACGGCCTCAAACACCAAGTCGACAGCGCTATCGCAGTTGATGAGCTTATCGATTTGCGGCACGCGGAACATAATGGCCGGCACGCTCGCGGCGCCATCGGTCGCCACAAAGCGCATGTGCTCGCCGGTCTTACCCACCACGGCGCGATCGCACATCGTCACGCCCTCGGCAGCCAGCAGCGGCACCTTATTACCCTGGCCAAACGGCTCAAGGCGGGAAATCTGCTCTATAGTCTCGATATTCAGCTCGGAAAGGTCGACCGTGGCGGCAACCTCGTCGATGTCTTCAAAGTCCTCAGCGGGAATCTCCGATAGCACGGCGGAAAGGCGACGACGGAATTCATCGAGCTTGGATGCCTCGATGGTCACACCCACCGCACCGGCATGTCCGCCGCGACGAATCAGCAGGTCGGAACAGCGCTCGACGGCGTCAAACAGGTTAACTTTGCCCACCGAGCGACCAGAGCCGCGCGCGATACCGTCCTCGATCGAGAACAGCAGCGCCGGCACGTGATAGCGGTTGGTCAGACGGCTTGCCACGATGCCCTTGACGCCCTCGTGCCAGCCTTCGCCGCCCACAACGATCGCGCGCCCGCCGTCATAGGTCTCCTCGACCTTTGCCATGGCATCGCGCGTGAGCTCCGCCTCGATCTCACGGAGCTGGCGGTTGATTTCCTCGAGCTCAGCCGCCAGCGCGCTTGCTTCGATGGGATTGCGGGCAAGCAGCAGGTCGAGCGCCAGCTTGGGATCGGCCATGCGGCCGGCAGCGTTTAAGCGGGGAATGAGCGAGAATGACAGGCCATCCGCCGTAATGCTCGAAAGGTCCGCCTTGGCAAGCGCGGCAAGCGCGATATAGCCGGGGCGAGCGGTTACGCGCATCTGCTGGATGCCCTCGGCAACCAGCGCGCGGTTCTCGGGCGTGAGCGGCATCATGTCGGACACGGTGCCCAGCGCCGCGACCTCGATTAGCGAACGCCAATACGACGGCTTGCCCAGGCGCTCACCCAGGACTTGCACCAGCTTGAGCGCCACACCAGCACCGGCAAGCTCGCGCGAGGGGCCCTCGTCCTCGAGCTTGGGGTCGGTCAGGGGCACACCCTGCGGCACCTGGTCGGAGGGCTCGTGATGGTCCGTGACCACCAAATCGATCCCCAGGTCCTCCAAATAGGAAACCTCTTCCTTGGCGGCAATGCCGTTATCGACGGTCACGATCAGCTGGGGGCGAGCGAGCTCGTTAACGCGGTCGAGTGCCGCGCGCGAAAGACCGTAGCCCTCATCAAAGCGATGCGGAATAAACGGCGTGACATCGGCGCCAAACGTGCGCAGCGCCTCGGTCAACAGGCAGGTCGACGTAATACCGTCAACGTCAAAATCGCCAAAGACTGCAATGTGCTCGTGGTTGCGAATAGCACGCTCGACGCGGTCGGCAACGACCGACATGCCCGGGATAATGAGTGGATCGGCCCAGTCGCGATCGAGCGAAGGCGTCAAAAACAATTGGCCCTCTTTGATGGAGCCAATGCCGTGCGCGACCATAATGCGCGCCACCAGCCCGGGAATGCCCAGACCAGCCGAAAGCTCCTTTTCGAGCTCGGGGTTTTGCTGAGCGACCGCCCAGCGATGCGTCGTCTTAAGCGATGACATAGGCGCCCACCCCCGATAGGGGCAGGTCGCCGCGATACCTCTCACGGTTCATAGCGATGAGTCCTCTGTGGCAGATCTGTTGAACGGATTTATTATACCGTGCGGCGCGGACGCAAATCGCCGCAGCACGCCGCGGTTTCGGTAAACGATGCCGGTAATAGCCTCGAAATAATCGAGCGTTTCAGCCGCACGGACGCATACGAGCGTCTAGCATATCCATACAAACGAGTTCGCGGATAAAGGGAGTCACGGGACATATGAAGCAATGGACTGGACTGGGAAAGTTCCTCGCGGGGCATATGCAGGTCATCGTTCCGATTTGCGTGGCGCTCGGCGTGCTCTTTCCCCAGCAGATTGGCGTGCTCAAGCCCATTGTTCCCGCCCTCTTCGCCTTTATGACGTTTCAGGGTGCGCTCAGCAACACCTTTCACCAGGTAGCCGAGGTGTTCCACCGTCCGCTGCACCTGATTCTGGCGTTGTTGGTCTCGGCGGCGCTTATTCCCATCGCGGCCTACGCCATGGGATCGTTGTTCTTTGGTTCCAACCCCAACCTTGTCTGCGGCATCGTGCTCGAATACAGTGTGCCCGTGGCAGTCACCGCTTTTATGTGGATCAGCATGTTCGGCGGCAACGGCCCGCTCGCGCTCACCATCATCCTGACGTCCTCGGTCATCTCCCCTGTGACGATTCCGCTTACGCTCAAGCTCCTGCTGGGCGCCACCGTCTCGATCGACGTGCCGAGCATGATGCAGAACATGGCCTTTATGATCGCCATCCCCGCCGTGCTCGGCATCGTGATCAACGAGCTCACGCGCGGATGGGGGCACGAAAAACTCTCCCCCGCGCTCTCGCCCGCCTGCAAGTTCATGATGATGGGCGTTATCGCCTCCAACTCCACCGCCATGAGCGAGTACGTGCTGCACATGAACGCGGTGCGCTTGGAAGTCGCCCTCTTTATTTTGGTCTTCGCCATCAGCGGCTTTGTCGTCGGCATTCTGGTCGCCCGCGCGCTGCATCTGCCATATAGCGAAACGACCACCATGTGCTTTACCTGCGGCATGCGCAATATCTCTTCGGGCGCCGTCATCGCCACGCAATACTTTCCGGGCGAAGTTGTGTTTCCCGTCATGTGTGGAACGTTGTTTCAGCAGGTGCTCGCCTCGCTTATCGGACACTTCTTTGAGCGTCTGACCGGCGAGGAGCGCGCCGCCCAGCGCAAGCGGGTCGAGGCCGGCCGCGATGCAATGGCGCGCTAAACCGTCCGCAGTGTGCGGGCGCTCACTTTACGATGTGAGCGCCTCCAGATGTGCGCGGAATCGCTCCGCATCGACATCGAGCGTGGTCTCAGCATTGACCTGAGCCAGCCGATACCCGACAAAGTAGGGTGAAACCACCCAGCGCGGAAGCACCTTGGCAATGGTCCGGCCGTCCATGTGGTAGAAGAACAAGTTGTACGACTCTGCGCGACCACCATGGTGCTCGTTCAGGATATAGCGCAGAGCTACCTGAATCGCATCGGCGAAGAGGTCCGTCTCGGCTTGGTCTCGCGCGCCATCGCTGGCGGCGATTCCCTGCGGGGCTGAAACATTGACCTCAAAGAACCCCATAATCGGTTCGGTTGAGATGTTGACCGCAACCCTTCCCCTCTGCCAAACATCGATGCCTTCAAAGTTGGCTGAGGTCAGCGCCGCATAGCCGTCCTCCTGTTCCAAGCCCACAATCTGCATGTGTGGATGGACGAGGCTGCCGCCCGAAAGCGGACCCTTGTTCTTGTACATGAGCACGCTTCGATACTGCTGCGAATCGATCATCTGCTGCCAGCAATCCAGAGCAAACCTCATCACATGGTGGAGTTCATCCGGCTTATAGGTCACCAGGTCGGCATCGTGATCGGCCGACTCGATCAGCACGGTTTGACGGGTGGCGCGCAGGGTCTTGAACTTATTCTCGAGCCAGATACAGTCACCATCGCGCTGGATGATGTTGGCAAGTCCCTCCGTGTCGCAAAAGGGGCACGCGGTGCCAGGGCGACGATTATCGTCGGGCTTACCGCTCGCCTGCTGAACGTCAAATACCAGCGCCACGGGTTATACCTCCAGCGGCACGATCTTGGTGCCATGGAGCTCGGAGACGCCTAGCGCCGCCGCGACCGCGTCGCGATTTGCCGTAGTGATGCCGCCGCCGGGAAGGATGGTCAGGCGGTCTCCCGCACACTCGATAAGACGCGACAGATGCTCCAGGTTGTCCTCGATCGGCGTGCCGGCGGCACCGCCGTGCGTCAGGATGCGCGTAACGCCGCAATCGGCGAGTGTGTCGACGGCATCGAGTTGAGCCTCGGGCGAGAGCTGGTCAAACGCCATGTGAAAGGTGATGTCGATGGGCTCACGCTTGCATTCCTCGGTCGCGCAGCCCGCGGCCATCACGAGGGCGCCCAACGTAAGCTCGTCGAGCGCCCATCCGCCAGCGCAGGGCTTGCAGCAGCCAAAGACCAAGCCGTCAACGCCCGCACTCACGGCAAGGCCCAGGTCCATCTCCATCATGCGCAGCTCGTCTTGGTTGTAATGAAAGTCACCGCCACGCGGGCGAATCATGCACATCACTCGCGCGTCATGCTCGTGAGCATAGCTGACTGTAGCGCTGATAACGCCGGCAGAAGGCGTGGTGCCACCAACGGCAAGGTTGTCGCACAGCTCGATGCGCTTTGCACCGACATCGATAGCTGCCGGCACCCGCTCAAAGTTCTCGGCACAAAACTCGTACAGCATAGATAGACCCCCAAAGACAACAGATGTTTTCCGACGGGCATTGTCACACATCCCCATGAAGTTGCGGTGGAATAGGGACTGTTTTGGCGTCTAGCGCCCCCATTTAGTCCCTATTTCACCGCAACTTAAAAGGGGGCGCTGACCGGGATAGCCAGCGCCCCTTTGTTGAATGGATTAACCGCCCAAGTAAGCCTTGCGCACGTTGTCGTCGTGCAGGAGCTCCTGGCCGGTGCCGGTCATGGTGATCTTGCCGGTCTCGAGCACGTAGCCGCGTGTAGCGATGGAAAGTGCCATCTGCGCGTTCTGCTCGACCAGAAGCACCGTGGTGCCGGCCTTGTGCAGGTCCTCGACGATCTGGAAGATCTGCTCAATCAGAATCGGCGCCAGACCCATGGAGGGCTCATCGAGCATGAGCAGCTTAGGGTTGCTCATAAGGGCGCGGCCCATAACGAGCATCTGCTGCTCGCCGCCCGAAAGGGTGCCGGCGACCTGGCGACGGCGCTCCTTTAGGCGCGGGAACTGCTCGTAGACGCGCTCGAGGCCCGGAGCCACCGTGGACTTGGGCTGCGTATAGGCACCCATTTCCAGGTTCTCCTCGACCGTCATCTGCAAAAAGGCGCGACGGCCCTCGGGAACCTGAGCCAGGCCCTTGCCCACCAGCTTGTCGGCAGGCGTATGGGTAATGTCCTCGCCCATAAACTTGATGGAGCCGGTCTTGGAACGCAGCAGGCCCGAGACGGTCTTAAGCGTCGTGGACTTGCCGGCGCCGTTGGCACCAATCAAGGCCACGATCTCGCCCTCGTTGACGTTAAAGGAGATGTCCTTGATGGCGTGGATGGCGCCGTACCAGACGTTGATGTTGTAGACGGAAAGCATCGGCTCTGCCATTTAGTTCTCCCCCTTATCCTGCTTGCCCAGATATGCCTCGATAACGGCGTCGTTGTTCTGGATCTCCTCGGCCGTACCCTTGGCAATGACCTTGCCAAAGTTGAGCACGCAGATGCCCTCGCAGATGTTCATAACGAGCGACATATCATGCTCGATAAGCATGATGGCGATGCCGAAGGTGTCACGAATCTTGACGATGTTCTCCATAAGCTCCGCGGTCTCGGACGGGTTCATGCCGGCGGCAGGCTCATCGAGCAGCAGCAGCTTGGGGTTGGTGGCAAGCGCGCGGACGATCTCCAGACGACGCTGTGCGCCGTAAGGCAGCGATCCGGCCTGCTCGTTTGCCAGATGCTCCATATCAAAGATGGACAGCAGCTCCATGGCGCGCTCGTGAGCAGCCTTCTCGTGCTTCCAATACGTCGGCAGGCGCAGCACGCCCTCAAAGCCGGAGTAACGCTCCTGGTTATGCAGGCCGACCTTGACGTTATCCTCCACCGTCATGGTGTTGAATAGGCGAATGTTCTGGAAGGTACGGGCAATACCCATGCGGTTGACCTGGTAGACCGACTTGCCCGAGGTGTCCTCGCCGTCGAGCAGGATGGTGCCATGCGTGGGCTGGTACACCTTGGTGAGCAGGTTGAAGACCGTGGTCTTGCCGGCGCCGTTGGGACCGATCAGACCGGCGATCTCGGTCTTGCCGATAGTCAGGCTAAAGTCGTCGACTGCCTTAAGGCCACCGAACTCAATGCCCAGGTGGATGCACTCGAGTGCAGGGCGCTCGCCCAGGTCACGATCGGGAACGATGGCGCCAGAAGGATACGGGACCATCTTGCCCTTCTTGAACTCAAATTTACTGGGCATCGGCTGCCACCTCCTTCTTGGAAGCAAAGCGGTCCTTGACGCGACCGAAGAACGCCTTGAGCTGCGGGTTGTTGGTAAAAATCATGACCAGGATCAGCACGATGGCGTAGATGAGCATGCGGTAGTCCGAGAACTGACGAAGCAGCTCGGGAAGCACCGTGAGCAACGCCGCCGCGATGACGGAACCGCGCATGTTGCCCAGGCCGCCCAGGACCACGAACACCAGGATGAGGATCGACGTGTTGAAGTCGAACTTGGTGGCGGAGAGCTGCGAGAAGTTACCGCCGAAGAGAGCTCCGGCAGCACCGGCGAGGGCAGCGGAAACCACGAAGGCGATCATGCGGTACTCCGTGACGGAGATGCCTACGGACTCGGCTGCAATCTTGTTATCGCGCACGGCCATAATGGCACGGCCGGTACGGCTGCGGACCAGGTTGAGCACGATCACGAGTGCGACCATGACCAGGATGGCACCGGCGAGGAAGGTCGAGTACGTCGACACGCCCGAGGCGCCCTGGGCGCCCTTGATGATGGCGGTGCCGTCCTCGAGCAGGTGCAGGTCGTCGATCGTAGAGTTGCCCGTGATGTTAAAAATCACGTGCAGGCCGCGGGAGTCGACGCCCACAATGAGGCAGGTGACGATCTCTTTGATGATCTCGCCAAAAGCCAGGGTCACGATGGCCAGATAGTCGCCGCTCAGGCGCAGGACCGGGATACCAATCAAGAAGCCCAAGATGGCAGCGGCGATAGCGCCGACCACAATGCTGATGATCAGACGCATCGGATCGGACGGAACGGCGCTCTCCAGCGCGACGGCGGTGACGATGCCCGTGTAGGCACCGACGCTCATAAAACCCGCGTGGCCCAGCGACAAGTCGCCCGCGATGCCGACGACGAGGTTGAGGGAAATGGCCATGACGATATAGGCCGTGATGGGAACCAGCTGACCGGCGATCATGCGCGGAATCATGTGGTTAGACTGCATAAAGAACACGATGGCGAAGGCCACGATGCACATGGCGTACGTGACAAAGTCGTGACGCGTCTGCTTGTCTTTAAGAAACTTCATAACGCTCACCTACACCTTCTCGGGGACGTACTTGCCCAAGAGGCCGGCAGGCTTGACGAGCAGGACGATGATCAAAACACCAAAGACGATGGAGTTGGCAAGGCTCGTGGAAATGTAAGCCTGCGCCATCGCCTCGATGATGCCGATGAGAATGCCACCGACAAAGGCACCGGGGATGGAGCCGATGCCGCCGAAGACGGCGGCGTCGAAGGCCTTGATGCCAGGCATGGCACCCGTCGTGGGCTGCAGCACCGGCGAGTAGGAGCACAGGAGCACGCCGGCGATGGCGGCAAGCGCCGAGCCGATGGCAAACGTCATCGAGATGGTGCGGTTGACGTTGATGCCCATGAGCTGAGCGGCGGCCTTGTCCTCGGACACGGCGCGCATGGCCTTGCCCATCTTGGTCTTACCTGTAAAGAACATCAGGCCGGCCATGATAACCAGGCAGGCGACGATGGTGACGAGCGAGACGGCGCTTACGTTGAACTTGGCCAAGAACTCCGGCACCTGGAAGGTGACGAGCGAAGTGAAGTTCTTGGGCGTGGCGCCCCACAGAAGCTGCGCGGCGTTCTGCAGGAAGTAAGACACGCCGATGGCCGTGATCAGAACGGCCAGCGGGCCTGCTTGGCGCAGCGGCTTATAGGCCAGACCCTCAATGAGAACACCGAGAACCGTGCAGACCACACAAGAGAGAACTACAGATGCCCAGCCCGGGAGGCCGAGATACGACGTGGCGCAGAACGAGACATAGGCACCGACCATGATGACGTCGCCGTGAGCGAAGTTGAGCATCTTGGCGATACCGTAGACCATGGTGTAGCCCAACGCGATGATGGCGTAGACGCTGCCCATGGACAGGCCGTTGACCAGGTATTGGATAAAGACCGTCATGTTCCACATCCCCCTTTCGAATAGGTTTCCAGTTGATGTATGAAAACGGGACGTTACATCGTCCCTAGATACCAAGCAAGCAGGGAAGGCCAAAACCTCCCCTGCTTGGGATCAAAACCGCTCTATGTAAGGCGGCCAATTAGGCCTGTACGTACTTGCCGTCGGTGATGACGTAAGCCGTGGGCTCCTTCTGGACCTGGCCCTTATCGTTCCAGGTGAGCTTGCCGGTCAGACCGTCAACGGTAATCTTGAGCATAGCCTTAGACAGCTTCTCGGCGGCCTCGGTCGGGTCGGCGTCGACACCAAGACCGGCCTCCTTGAGGGCCTCGGCCACCGCGTGCACGCCGTCGTAGGCGTCGGCGGCAAACTGGTCGGGGGTATCGCCGTACTTATCCTTGTAAGCGTTGACGAAGTCGGCGTTCTTCTCGTCGTCGGCGGAGAACGGGGTCATGAGCAGCAGGCCCTCGGCAAGAGAGGTATCGAAGCCCTCAACGCCCAGGATGCCGTCCATGCCGTCGCAGCCCATCATCTTGACGTCGTAGCCCATGTCCTTGGCGTTCTTGAGCAGGACGGACGCCGGCGTGTAGTAGATCGGCGCAAAGATCATGGTGGCGCCGGCCTGCTTGGCCTTGGTCAGCTGGTTGGTAAAGCTCGTGGCGGAGTCGTCCTTAAAGGTCTCCTCGTCAACAACCTCGAGCTTGGACTCAGCGGCCTGGGCCTTAAAGGAATCTGCGATACCCGAAGAATAGGCGTCGCCGGAGTTATAGAACAGCACGAACTTCTCGTCCGCATACTTCTGCGCCAGGAACTTGGCAGCGTTGACACCCTGGTTGGGGTCGGTGAAGCAAACCTGGAAGACGCAATCCTTGCCGTCGGTGACGTCCTCGGAGGACGCGGACGGGGTGATCATGAACGTCTTGGGGTCGTTACCACACTCAGCGGCAACGGCAACCGACGCACCCGTGGTGGTCGGGCCGACGAGGGCCTGCATGCCCCAGTCGAGCAGGGTATTGAAGGCGTTGACGGCCTTCTCGCCGTCGGCCTGGTCATCCTCGGCCTTGCTGGCAAGCGGCAGCTCCTTGGTGGAGAAGTCCTTGCAGCCAAGCTCGACACCCTGGGTAACGGACTTGCCGTAGGACGCGTTGGCGCCGGTCAGCGGGCCGATGGTACCGATCTTAAACGAAGCGTCACCCGAAGCGGAACCGCTGTCGCCGCCGTTGGAGGAGCAGCCAGCTAGAATGGACATCGCCCCCAGACCTGCTGCGCTCGCGATAACGCTCCTGCGATTCATAACAGGGTTCAATGACTTACCGGTGAGGCTCGACATGCGGCTCTCCTCTCAAATCTCGTCGGGTTTCGGTAGCCCGACAGGCCATCCTTCGCCGTGTTCGGCGTTCGCAAAATAGTAGACGCTTTAGTTGAGAAAAGTGGCGATTATTTCAACTTTTCTTTGGATTTGTTGATTTATCCATAATTCTGCGTATTTCTATTACTTTATGCAGTATTGCCACTTTATTATGTAAAAGTAATGTTTCCGTTCTGTTACAAGTATACCTGCCTTGAATAAAACAGCCTCACCGGTCGTGCTTTATGCGCACTTAGGAAGCGATGTACTTGCCGTCCTGGATCACATAGGCTGTCCATGCCGTCGGCACCCATTAGTGTCATGTCGTAGCTCATGTCCTTGGCGTTCTTGAGCAAAACGGACGCTGGGGTGTAATAGATCGGGGCAAAAATAAGCGTGGCTCCGACAAGGAAACTCCTGCGGTTAAGTACGTTGTTGATGCTAAACATGGTGTCCCCCTTTTCGCTGGCCGCGGTGCGGCCGTCTTGCGGTACAGGGCAAACCTTATGGTGCAAACGTTGACAGTTTGTTACGGAAGTTCGTTTGTAGCGAGCATGTTTCCAATGTTTCCGCAGCGTTTCGGGGGTGCCGTTTTGTGCGACTCCTGTTGCCTGGCGAGCACGCGCCCTCGGTTCACGCTAGAATGCACTCAACCTTTAAGCGGTTAATCCATCCATAAGATGCACGAAGGAGCTATCTATGAGCGAACCCCTGCGCACCGTGAACGTCGGCCTCATCGGTCTGGGAACCGTCGGCGGCGGCGTGGCCCGCCTGATCAAGAGCCACCACGATGAGTACCTGGCAGCCTACGGCATCGACCTTAAGCTGACCCGCGCCTGCGCGCTTGCTTGGGAGCAGGCCGAGGCAGCCGGTATTGAGCGCGAGGCCTTT
>CABUMU010000041.1 GCA_902492855.1 uncultured Collinsella sp.
TTTCCCCCGTAAAGGCCGCCAGGATTCGTCACCTCGACACGATCGTCAAAGACGTCGACGGCAATCGATTGTCCACAGAACCGATCCCCGTATTCTCGATGGATTACGGCGTTGGCGATTGCCTCGCGCAGAACCTCCTCGGGAATCTCCAGCGAGTCGACACGCGAGACGCCTTGGACGGTCGAGGTTCGCCGCAAATTCTTGGCGACGGCCGCGACAGCATCCGAGATCATTTCGCCCAACGTTCCCTCGCAGATCGTACGGTCCATGAACCTCAACGACCCCGCCGCGCCCTTCTGCGTTCCGGCATAGACCGCCACATCGATAAAGAGCTTGGGATAGAACTGCTGAGGATAGGCACCCGCGGCCAGGAGCCCGGCCTTAGTAACATTGCCCTGGGAGTCGAGGAAATTCAGGCGCTCCAGCTTCGTTTTCTTGTCCGGCGCGCCGCGCATTGCACGGGGTGTCAGCGAGAAAGCACGCTCTATCGTGCGGTCGACCAGGGCCTCGTCAAGATCGCCTGCGACCGCGCCGGGTACTGCATCGCGATCACTGGGGCTCGTCCGTTCATACGATGACAAGGACAGGACCTCAGTCGACGAAAGCGGGACATCTTTGTCATCGATGCGTTTGTAGCTGCCGCCTTGAGCGCCCCGCTCTATGACATAACAAGGCTTGCTCGACGGGTCGAGCTCCTCAATCGCGATGACCAGAACCACGGTGCCCTGAAGCTCCACGCGCTCAATAGTGTATTTGGGCGGATTGGCCAGTTTTCCGCGGCCGCCGGCATCACCCATGCCCGCTACGAATTGGTTGAGCACCTTCTCGGTCTCAAAGTTCTCGACCGGGATAAAGCCCGCGCGCTCGCTCACGCCGAGCACGATAATTCCGCCAGCGGTATTCGCGAATGCACTAACCGTTTCCCATACGTCGCGGGAAAGCGTCGTGGCGCTCTCCTTGACCTCGACGTTAAGATCGTCCGAGCCCATGCGCCTTAAAGACTCGAGCAGACCGGTCAGCTCGTTTTCGTTCATCTGCACGTCCTTTCGCTCGGCCCGGCGGAGAATGCCGCGAATAGATTTCCTTCGTCTCTCAGTTATCTCTCGTAATTATCTCTCATCTTTCTGCTATCTCTCATATTAGAGATAAGTGAGAGATGAAAGAAAAGATGTCTGCCATCTGTTTCATTTAAACATGTTTTTACTGGTAGAACAATCAGTATTGAGACAATACCATGATTGCTTGTCTCTTTGCTGCTCAGTTATCTCTCATATTTATCTCTCGTCTCTCAGTTATCTCTCATATTAGTGACGAATGAGAGACGAGATATACGTGGGTGATGGACGAGCGTTGATTTTGGACGGTCGGAAAATCCCTCAAACAAAAAACGGGGCCGGCCTTACGCCGAGCCCCGTTTTCAAACGGTCAGTTAGTTATCCAACGCGCGAGCATAGCAGTCAACATTACGCCGCCGCGAACACTCCCAAGCCCGTTCCGATGATGCAGATCGCAAAGATGCCCAAGATGATCCAAATGGTCTTGACGCCCTTTTTGTACAGGGCGACGCAGGCAAAGGTTGCCAGCAAGGGCAGCAGGCCGGGGAAGATCGAATCGAACAGATCCTGCAGGACAATCTCCGAACCACCCACGTCAAAGGTCAAAGCAGTGGACAGTGAGACCTGTGCCGCAATCATGGCGCCGATAACGGTCATTCCGAGGACACCGGCAGCATGCGTCATGCGAGACATAAGGTTGTTCTCTTCGGACTGCTGCAGGAACTTGGTTCCCAGGTCGTAACCCAGATGGGCTGCGACGATACGCGTTGCAAAGTTAATCACGGAGTAGATGAGCGCGTACACGATGGGGCCGAGCGGGTTGCCCGTCGAAGCGATACCAATACCAATGCCGGCGGCGACCACGCGGAACGTACCCCAGTAGAACGAATCGCCAATGCCGGAAAGCGGTCCCATGAGGCCGACCTTCATGGCGTTAATCGAGGACGTGTCGAAGTTCTTATCGGCAGCCGCCTGCTCTTCCATCGAAACCGTTAGGCCGGCTACAAACGGAAGGACATGAGGCGTGATGTTAAAGAACTCGGTATGGCGATCGAGCGCCGCATAGTAATCGTCGTCGTTGGGATAGATCTTTCGCAGGGGCTTCTGAATGGTGTACATGAAGCCCATTGCCATCATCTTGTCGTACGACTGCGAGCACTGGCTCGTAAACTGGCGAAGGAACATGCTCCGATACATATCGGGGCTCATAATCGCGTCCTTCTTGGCCTCTTTGAGGTCGGTGTTCTGGGTAGCCATTAGAAGTCCTCCTCTTCATCCTCGGCAACCGTCTGCGGACCGGACGAGCCCTCGCGGAAGGCAGGAGCAGTGCGACGCAAATGGCAGCTGCGGCGACGCCGATAACGTCCATCTTGAGGTAGATGACCATAATGAATCCCAAGAACAGCCAAGGAAGCAGCTTGTTATCGCCCATGGTCCTAATAAGAAGTGCGAAGCCGATGCAGACCATGACGCCGGATGCAACGTTGAGGCCGTCCATCACAAACTGCGGAATCGCGTTGAGCGCATTGTTGATGAGGTCGGCACCAAAGAACAGCGAGCAAAACACCAGCAGTGCAGACGGAATGCCAATCGACAGCGGCACGACGGTCAGATGGTACAGGTTCGCCTTTGCAAGATCGCGATTTGCCAGAGCGGTCTCAATCTTCTTGCAGGCAAAGGCACCCGGAACGGCGTAGCAGAAGTTGCGCCACACCTGAAGGAAGACGGAGACGGGAAGGGCGAGCGCGACGGCAGTTGCCGTGCCCGTACCCGTAATGACGGCAAACGCGCAGCCAAGCACGCCGGAGGCATAGACCTCGGGAGGAACCGCCGCGCCGACCATGATGGCGCCCATGAACATGGACTCCAAAGCAGCGCCGACGATAACGCCCTGCTGGACATCGCCAAGGATCAAGCCGACAAACAGGCTCGTAAACAGCGGACGACCAAGCATCGTAATGCCAAATAATTGCTCGTCCATGGACGCAATAAATGCGACCAGTGCAACTAGAAGATACTGGACAACCATTTCGATCAACCCCAGAAACAGGTCTGCAGGCGAGGCGTTCTGCGCAGCTCGCCTGCAGACAACCGCAGCAATTTGAGAGGATTAGTAGTTCATCTGGTGATAGTAACGACGCGTGGTGAGCGGGTGGTTACGGACGTGCTCGAGATGGCAGCTCAGACGCTCGGTGATGGTGTAGGTGACCATCGGGGAGACGATCTTGCGGAACTCGGGGTCGCTGAACGGCAGCTCGACCTCGGCGGTGTCGAACTTGTTCACGCGGACATGGACGCCCTTCTCGTCGGCGAGCATGTGGGTGAAGTTGTCCACGCGGTCCATGAGCTTACGGGTGTCGTCCTCGCCGTAGAGCATGATGAGGCTCGTGCCCTCCTCGCACAGCTCGATGGCGCCGTGGAAGAACTCGGCGGCGTGGATGGACTTGGTCTTGATCCACTGCATCTCCTCGAGGATGCACATGGCGTAGTCGTAGGCCTCACCCCAGAGCATGCCGGAGCCAATCACCATGTGGTAGTCGGTGTCCTTGAAGTCCTCAGCCATGGCGGCGCAGCGCTCGTCCTGGGCGTCCTTGGCCTTGATGAGGTACGGAGCGATGTTGCCGAACTCCTCCATGAAGGTGTCGTACTTGGGGAAGGCGCCGGCGTTCTTGAGGAAGCGGGCGACCAGCGTGATCTGGTAGGTGTAGATGGCCTCGCACAGAACGTCGTCCTCGGCGAAGCTGAAGAACTTGTAATCGGCGTACTCAGTGGCCGGGGTGTTGTCGTTGGAGACGTACATCAGCGTGCGGGCGCCCTGCTCCTGGCAGAACTTGGCGGCCTCGATGATCTCGGGGGTGGTGCCGGTGCGGGTGGAGAAGACGCAGACCGAGTCCTTGTTGAAGGTCTTGGGCGGGCATGCGAGGAACTCAGCGGCAATCTCGCAGTGGACGTCGACGTCGGCCGTGGTGGTCTCGACCCAATACTTCATCGGGAGCGTGTGGGCCCAGGTGCCGCCGCAGCCGATGAAGAAGATGTTGGAATAACCCTGCTCGCAGACCTTGTCCACGGCAGCCTCAATCTGAGGACGGAGAGCGAGGGCATCGCTCACAACCTTCTCGTAACGAGGCTCATCGAAATTGAACATCCCTTACTCCTAACTCACTTGGATGAACCCTTCATTCATCCCATGACGTTATAATACTTTATATAACTAACTATGCAAGAGCTATTTCAGATTTTTTTGATTTTTCTTTAATAAAAAGCCCGCCGATCAAATGAACGACGGGCTTAAGAAAGGAGGACCTAGTTAATAAATGCTAGACAATGGCATGTTTCCAGCTAGAAAACGTCCTTGGCAAATACCTTTGAGTCATTGGGGACCTGACGGATTTCGATAACCACGCCATCGTTGACAAGCTCTTGGATATGCTCGGCATCGGTTTCGGTCGCAAAGATCGCGGGGGTCGGATGAAGCGTGGTCTCGGGAGACTTTCGGGTTCCACCCAGATTGATCTCTTTGATGTCTTTGCAACCCTTAGCGAGACGATAGGCATCTTCAATCGTCTCAACAATGATAAACAGTGAATACTTGTCGGTAACGCCGCTGTTGAGCGCCTCGATAGCAGCGTTTACGTCTTTTATGACGAGCTTCACGCCGTTGGGACGAGCTAGCCTCAAAGCGGCTTTTCTCATGTCGTCTTTTGCCACGGCGTCGCTGGCACACAGGATGCAATCGACATCCAGCGCATGCGTCCAAGACATGGCGACCTGGCCGTGAATCAATCGGTAATCGACCCTCGTAAGCTTAATCATCAAAATCATCTCCGCACGTAATAAAGGTAATGACAGGGTTGAATTATTCGTTGAAGCTTGAGCTAGAACTCTTCTTCTTCGACATCGGCAAGCATGTCCGCCGCCTCACAAAGCATGATAAACGAACGTGATCCCTCGACCGCGGCTTTGGCCTTGTCCGCATCCAGGGAGTCCAGCTGTGTAGCCATTTCCACCAGCAGCGGCAAGTTCATTCCGGTGATCAACGTAAACGATCCGGCGGTCTGCCTCTGAATGAATTCGTTGTTTACAGAGCCGCCAAAGATGTCAGTCACGACAAACCAAGAGTCGGCAGGGTCCTTCGACTCCATCCAAGCATCGATAAGCGCTGCGACATCCCTCGTGTCGTCATCGACATAGGCGCACAGACACTCGATTCGGTCGTTGGCGCCCATCAGAATCTCCAGAGAGCTCTTCATACCTTGGGCGAGATAACCATGACTCGCTAGCAATATCTTATTCATAGTTCTCCAATATCAATAAGACGTACTATATTGTCATAACAAAGTATATAAGCAATCTACCCTACGCGGTGTGTCTATTTTCCAAATCCGCGAACGGTAGCAATTGGTCGGTAAATCGACCAATCTATCTCTAATTTACAAGTAGAACTTCAGTCGCTCGGTGCAGTACACCTGACGGGAGATGAAAAGCGGCTCGCCGCTTGGAGCATAACGTCTATCGACAAACAGAAGCAGCGGAGACTCCAGCTCCACGTTAAGGTATGCCGTCTCGAGCTCGCTCGCATAGCAGACCTCGAGTGTACGCGTGTTGGGGCCCATCTTGATCCCCTGGCGATCGAGTACCGCCATCAGCGAATCCTCGAGGGACTCATGCTCCAAAAAAGAAAGCACCGCGGAATAGCTATTGGTTTCCAGCATCGTGGGCTTGTCATCCACAAGACGCAGACGACGACTACGCAATACCTTTTGGGTATCGTCTACGCCCAGGAATTTCGCGTCTCGCAGGCTTGGGAAGTCCCAGCCCATTTCGAGAACCCTGGTAGACGCCTGTTTTCCAGCAAGCCGGCACGAATGGGTAAAGCTCTCACGGTCGTCCGCGGCATACATCTGTGTGTCCGACGAAACGAACGTGCCCTTGCCGCGGGCCCTCTCAACAAGCCCAGCATCTTCCATTTCTTTAATTGCGGAGCGAACCGTTATTCGGCTCACGCCAAATTGCTCGATGAGCTCCGCCTCGGTCGGAAGCTTATCTCCCGGGCGGTACGTGCCGTTGGCGATCGAATCAGAAAGCGCACGAACAATCTGTTTGTACAGGGGGATAACGCTATTTGCTTCAACCATATCAACCATACCTTTGCAAGGAATCAGCAGCTTATAGATAGATAACTTATATTGTATTAGAACTTTTTAGGAGTCCATATATTTCCTAAATGATTCGGTAAACGGGGTGTTATTTCACTTTAGTGGGGTGCAGCGGCTACCCGCGGCATTCGTTATCAACCTAGCTAGGCTAGGCCACCCACATCGTCTCCAGTTCGCCGCAGAGCCGCGGCCCCATATGGGTATACTCTCGAAGATTCGACTCGATTCGCCCCCGCTGGGGCGTCAAAGGAGACTGCATATGCCCACCACCTCAACCGACCCGCGCGCCGCTGCTGCCGCGCTGCTGGTGCCCGGTACCACCTGCCACGGTTTTGCCGTCGAGCGTTGCGAGACCGTGCCCGAGCTCGACTCGGACGCCTACGTGCTGCGCCACACTACCTCGGGCGCTCGCCTGCTGTACCTGGCGTGCGACGACGAAAACAAGGCCTTTGCCATTGGCTTTAAGACGCCGCCGGCCGATTCCACCGGCGTGTTCCATATTCTTGAGCACTCGGTGCTATGCGGATCGGCCAAGTTCCCCGTCAAGGAGCCGTTTGTCGACCTGATCAAGAGCTCCATGCAGACGTTCCTCAACGCCATGACCTACCCCGACAAGACCATCTACCCCGTTGCCACCACCAACGAGCAGGATCTGTACAACCTGATGGACGTGTACCTGGACGCGGTGTTCAACCCGGCCATCTATACCAAGCCCACCATTTTTGAGCAGGAGGGCTGGCACTACGAGCTGGCCCTGCCGGAGGGCGCCGAGAGCGAGGGCAGCTCCGAGAGCCTGCGCGAGGGCACGCTGCGCTATAACGGCGTGGTGTTCAACGAGATGAAGGGCGCGCTGTCCGATCCCATGAGCGTGCTGGATGACGCCGTCAACGCCGCGCTCTATCCCGACACCGCCTATGCGCACGAGAGCGGTGGCGACCCGCGCGCGATTCCCGCGCTCACCTACGAGCAGTTCCTGGACACGCACGCGCGCCACTACAATCCTTCCAACTCCTACATCACGCTCTACGGCGACCTGGACGTGGACCGCGCCCTGGCCTTTTTGGACGAGCGCTATCTGTCGCAGCCGAGTGCCGCAAGTCGGCGCATGGACGCAGCCGTTGCCGCCGGCGAGGACCCGTCCACGCTGGCGCCCAATCCGCTGGATGCGCAGACGCCCGTGACCTGCGAGTATAAGCGTGTCGAGATGGCCACCACGCCCGAGAACGCCCTGGTGGGCCTGGGCCTGGTGTTGGGCAGCGCGCTCGACCGCAAGCGCACAATCGCGGCGGACATCCTGTTCGAGGCACTGCTGGGCTCCAACGAGGCACCAGTTAAGAAGGCCATTCTGGCCGCCGGCCTGGGCGGCAACGTGGTGAGCTACACCGCGGCCGAGAGCCTGCAGCCCTACGAGCTCATCATGCTGCAGAACGCGCAGCCCGACGTGGCGCGCGAGCTGCGTCGCGTATTCCAGGACGCCTGCCGCGACCTGTGCGAGCACGGCGTTCCGCGCGAGCGCCTGGAAGCTATCATCAGCAGCAACGAATACGACCTGCGCCAGCGCGACTATGGCATCGCCGATGGCGTGGCCATTGCGTGCGACGCGCTGAGCACTTGGCTCTACGATGACGACGCCGCGACGCTGGCGCTCAAGTACGGCCCGGTGTACGAGGAGCTGCGTGGCGAGCTGGACGGCAGCTACTTTGAGGACCTTCTGCGCGAGCTCGTGCTCCAGAACGATCACATGGCGCTGGTCGAGTTGGTTCCGGTAGACGCTGCCGAGGGTGCGGAGAGCGCCGAAGCTGCCGAGCTGGCTACCAAGCGTGACGCCATGACCGATGCCGAGCTGGCGGACGTGGTCGAGCGCACGGGCGTACTGCGTGCCGCGCAGGAGGCCGAGGACACGCCCGAGGACAAGGCCACGCTGCCGCGCCTGCGTGTATCCGACATTGGCGATGCGCGCCCCGAGCCGCCGCTGGTCGTGGACACGACTGCGCCCATCCCCTGCCTGCGCCACGGCATCCCCACCAACCGTCTTGCCTACGCCATGCAGTATTTCGACCTGAGCTGCGTCGCGTTTGAGGACCTGCCCTATGTGACGCTGCTCTGCCGCCTACTCAAGCAGCTGCCCACGCGCGAGCATTCGGCCGAGGAACTCGACAACCTGCTCGCCGGCAAGCTGGGCTTTTTGAGCTTTACGACCGAGGTCATGACGCAACCCGACGTGGACGGCGTGCGCCCCTACCTGCTGGTGAGCGCCGGCGCCCTGTCCGAGAAGATCAATGCGCTGGCGAGCCTGCCGCGCGAGGTGTGGTCGAGCACGCTTTTGCTCGATGCTGACGCCGACCGCGTTCGCGACGTGCTCACGCAGATTCGCATTGGGCTTGAGCAGGGATTTATCAACAACGGCCACTCGGCGGCGCTCGGTCGCGCGATGAGCTACAGCTCGCCTTCGGCCGTGGTTCGCGAGCAGCTTTCGGGCGTGGACTTCTATCTGTTCCTGCGCGATCTGCTCGAGCACTTTGACGAGTGCTTTGACGGCCTGCGCGCTAAGCTTGCCGAGCTGGCAGGCCGCATCTTTGTGGCCGACGGCTGCCTGGCAAGCTTTACCGGCAGCGATGAGGACTTTAACGCATACTGGGCCGCCGCGGGCGACCTGGGACTGGGCGCTGGCGGCGGCGCCGATGCCGGCCGCAACGCGCTCGTGGTGCCGTCGCCGTGCGACCGCCACGAGGCCTTTGTCATCCCCAGCGACATCTGCTTTGCGGCAAGCGCGTGCGACCCGCGTCGCCTGGGCATCGACGTGACGGGCGCCTGGGCGGTTGCCGCCAACGCGCTCTCCTACGACTATCTGTGGAACGAGGTCCGCGTTAAGGGCGGTGCGTACGGCTGCGGATTCCGCGCGGCCGGCGAGCGTCAGGCGGCGTTCTACACCTACCGCGACCCGGCGGTCGATCCTTCGATTGAGCGCATGGAACGCGCGGGCGCATGGCTCGGCAGCTTTGAACCCGACGAGGCCGCCTTTGAGGGCTTTATCGTGAGCTGCGTGAGCGGCATGGATGCGCCGGTGAAGCCCTACGCGCTCACCAAGCGCCGCAACACGACCTACCTGGCCGGGCTCGATCCGCATGCACGTGAGGAGCGCCGCGCCCAGATGCTCGCCGCAACGCCCGGTGGGCTGCGCTCGCTCGGCACCGATGTGACGCGCATCGCAGCCGCGTCGCCCATCTGCGTCTTTGGCGGCCGAGACGTCATCGCCAAGAGCAACGCCGGCTTTAACGTCATCGACCTGATGGGCTAACGCACAAAGGTAGATTTTTGGGACATGCCTAAAAATCTACCTTTTCTTTTCCGCCGCTTGGGCGGGGCAGCTCAGCCCGTCCCACCAGTTTTGTCTCGATCTGTAACATCTAGGCGGCAATATCGGCTCCAGATGTTACAGATCGAGACGTTTCCGAATGGCGCCGGCTCTTTGTCTCAATCTGTAACAGCTAGGCCCATTTTTGCCGAGTTACTGTTACAGATCGAGACAAACCGCCGCAGACACCCGCCCTTCAGCAAAAACCACCCAAAGGTGTCTGTCCCTTTGGGTAGTTTGCGAGTCGGCTGTTACTTGATGAACGGGTTCAGCGTGGCTGCCATCGGATCGAGCTTGTACATCCTTGCAAAGCACTCGCGACCATAGTCGGAATCGTTGCTCCAGCTACCCTGGTCGACGTCGTACTCTGCATCCAGACGAATCCACTCCTCCGGCTTGTTCTTCTCGTGCTTGTTGCAGAAGTAACGCTGGTACTCGACCTCGTGCTCAAACTCAAACTCGGCATCCGAACCGCGGCCGGCATACTCGTCGACCGACGTCAGATTGCCGTGCTCGTCGTAATAAAACTCCGCATAGCCGCCGCGCTCGGAATCGATTCTGTCGAGCTTTCCGTCGCTGTACGAATAATCCACCGCGGCATACGAGTTCAGCGAGCCGTAATCGTTGCCGTGCGAGTCGTATGCCACAGGTGAGATGCGCGAAATGTTGCCGTCCTTGTCATACTCGTAGCCCGCGGTGATCGTCCACATAGTTCCCACCGTGTCGCCCTGGCAGTCCAGCGTAAAGGACGTCACGCGATCCTTGTCGTATCCGTACGAATACACGACCGTCCAAGGATTGGCCGGGCTGGTATCGGTGTTGGTCACCATGTTGCCGTCCTGGTAGACATACGTGCTCGCGCTCTCGCCGTAACCCGCATGGGTCGTCTTGTTGATCAGGTTTCCGTCCGCGTCGTAGGTAAACGTCGTGTTGCTCGACGAATCGCTCACGTCGGCATCGCAGTCGATGCGCGTGACGTTACCGTCGGCGTCGTACGTAAACGTGTTGACGTTCACGTAACCGCCTGCCAGATCTTCCTCAATCTCCGAGATGCGATGCGACTCATCGTGCTCGACGCTGCAGCTTACACCGCCACCTTGCTTGACGGCAGACGTGAAGCCCGTGACGTAACCGTTCTCATCACGCTCGATCTCGTAGATATCGCCGTACTGGTCCGATTTATCGGTGCCTTCATAGGACACCGGCAGCCACAGCTCGTCGAGCTGCGTGTCCTTAATGCCGGCGATCTTCGTATCCTGCGGCAGGGCCAACGTGGCGAGCTTCTTTTTGCCCGAAAGATCGATGCTTTTGAGCTCCCCGGCATTTGAAAGGTCGAGCTTCTCGATGTTGTCGCAGCCGTCCAGGTTAACGATGGTGACGTTGCTCGCCGAGTTAAGCTCGACGGTCTTAAGGTCGCCGCAGCCCGAAAGGTCCAGGTTGACGAGTTTATCCCCACCGTATTCCACACTGGTAACGTTGGGGAACACCTTGCCCAGGCCCTGCGTCGACGTGACGCCGTCCAGCTCGACCGACGTCACCGCCTTGGCTTCGTCGCGTGAGATGCGGCCGTCACCGTTCGTGTCGTACTTGGTCGAGACAAGCGCACGCATGCCGCTGTCTGGGAAGGTTTTCTCGTCGATAGGCGTGGTCGCGATCTGCGTAAAGTAGAACAGCGCACCGCCGCCGGTGCCCGCCGCCACGGCAAGCACCGCGGCAAGGGCGATGAGGGGCTTCTTGGAACGCTTGCGCCGCACGGGCTGCTGCACGGGCGCGTATTGTTGAGGAGCGGGCGCGGCAGGCTGGGGTTGCTGCGTGGCCGCGACCTGGTCGGGTGCTACGGGCGCGCCGCAGACGGGACAAAAGAGGGCGTCGTCGACAAGCGGCGTGCCACACGAGCGACAAAACATGGCGGGCTCCTTTCGGTTCATTCCTTCCACCATGAAGGTAAACCCAAAAATGCAGCCCTTGTTGCGCAACATTCAGCCCAAACCACCACAAAGGGGACAGGCACCTTTGTGGTGGTTCGAACACTTGTTCTATACGTACACATGTTCTATAGTAAGGGTGCTTGCATCGGACTTAAATTGCAACTAGGATATAGTTGCAGAATGTGAGGCGGGGTGACGCGGACCGATAAACTCATCGCCCAACTACTTAGCTGCCCTTCGACGTATCGGTATACCGATTTTTTAAAAGTCATGGCTTCATATGGCTTTGAAATGGACAACAAAGGCAAGACACCCGGATCGCTCGTTCGCTTCTACAGGCCATCAGATGGCAGGATGTTCGTAATGCACGCGCCACATCCATCTGACGAATTGACAGCGGGGACCATTCGAAACATCGTTCGATTTCTGCAAGATGTCGGAGGTAGTCATGAGTAACGTTTTGGCATACAAGGGTTATTTCGCCCCAGTCGAGTTCAATGCCGAGCAGCATGTGTTAACCGGAATGGTTGCCGGCATTAGGGACGCAATCGTATTTGAAGGCTCCACGGCTGAAGAAGTGGAGCAATGCTTCCACGACGCCGTCGACGATTACATTGAGTTTTGCGCCGAGAAGGGCAAGGAACCCGAGCGGGCTTTTAAGGGCTCGTTCAACGTAAGAACGGGCTCTGAGCTCCACAAGCAAGCAGCGCTGGCAGCGGCAAAGAAGGGTGAGTCACTCAATAAGTTTGTGACTGAAGCAATCGCTGCGGCGTTATAGCATTAACGCATAGGCTCAAACCACCACAAAGGGGACAGGCACCTTTGTGGTGGTTTGGGGTGAATCCGTCACGTTTGCCCAGATAAAACCTGCCAAAATAAACCTGTCCCTTTTTGGTAGGTTTGGGAGAGAAGGTTGAGATGGACAAGGCTGAGATGCGGCGGGCGGTGATTGCTCGGCGCAATGCTCTTGATTTGGATGTTCGGGCGGCGAAGTCTGCTGTTGTATGCGCGCGGCTTGTTGAGCTGATGAAGTCCAGCGGCACTGCGGGGCAACGCACCGTTGCCGTCTATGCCGCGATGGGTTCCGAGGTCGACCCAGCCGCGTTTGCCGCTGCGGCCGCCAAACGCGGCTGGCGCGTAGCCTATCCGTGCATGCTCTCGGCAACAGACGCCATGGCTTGTGGCCAGCGCATGTGCATGCGGGCAGTCTCTGCCGGCGATGCGTCCGAGGCCCCGTTTATCGCCCACCCTACGCGGGCCTTCGCAGCCACGGACGTCGACAGCGACCACTTCCCCATCGTGCCCGCCGCCGAGCTCGACATGGTTGTCGTGCCGCTCGTGGCTTTCGACCGCACCGGCGCGCGCCTGGGCTACGGCGGCGGCTGTTACGACCGCTACCTGCCCACGCTTTCGGCAACATGCCAGGTCGTCGGCATCGCCTTTGACGAACAGCGCGTCGACCACGTTCCCACCGATGCGCACGACCTTCCGCTGTCCCACATCGTCAGCGCCTAGCCGCCGCTGTATCGCACCCGCAAGATGAGCGTGGAAAATCTCCCACTTTGAGCCCCCTTACGAGCTAAAAACGGGAGATTATCCACGCTCATTCAACAAGCGTCCGAAAATCCACGCTCGTCCGTCCGATTTTCCACGCTTGTGCAGCCAAACGCTCTGCAACTGCCTCAGCACGCACGCGGCACGCCGGCGACCTTGAGCTTGCGATCGAACTTTGTCGGATCCCTTAGATCATCCCAGCACAAGCGCACGATCTTGCAGTTATCAAGCAGCGAAAGCCTCGACTCGCGCTGGCGCTCATCGAACTGCGTCTTCGCGAGCTTGCCCTCCTCCGCTGCCTTCTCGCTTTTAACAAATCCGTCGAACTCCCCGATAATCAGCCGGTCGCCCACGCGCCACAAGGAGTCGACGCGATACGGTCGTCCCGGCTCAACCGGGTCGAACAGCTCAACTTGCAACTCCGGCGTCTGCCAGCCGCGCTCGATCATCAGGGCACGCGCCTTGGACTCGCCGCCGCTTTCCGACAGCCCATCGGCACATCGTGCAACCCTGCGCGCCGTCACAACACCGCGACGATTCAGGCCAAGCTTGTCGACAGTCTCAACGAGATGCTCCTTCGACAAAAGTTGCTCATGGAGCGCCGAATCCGCGATGATCAGTCCCTCGACAAACGATGCATCGACCAAGCAATCCGTAATCGTTTGATCGATATCGGTTACGGCGATATCCATCTGGGTGGCCCGTGTTTGACGAGCATAGCGATGACGAATGACCTGAGAGCCCGGCGTCGTCGATTGGGCCGGCATCGCGGCGATATGGATGTGCGTCAAATTGGCATGCGAAACCGAAAAGCCATAGATAACAGCCGCCGTATAGGAGCAAAATGTCCAGTCGGGGTGCTTTTGCGCAAGCGCCCGCACCCGATGCAGATAACGCTGCCGAAACTTGAGCTCGGACCAGTATTCCGGACGCGCATACAGCCCCGGCATGACCGCTTCGAGACTTCCCGCCTCCGCCCGCCGCTGAATCTGCTTTGCCTCCGCCGCCGTGCGCGCGTACACGCAGCTCATCTGCTGTTCACATGCTTTAATGTGACTTGCAAGCCTTTGATTCGCCGTCATGTTTCCCATGTTGCCTCCCAAATCTTGGAACGGTGCAAACGTACCAGACGGTTTCATGCGAAGTCTGACCAAATACCGTCCAGGCGCTGACCAAATGCTTGACGGTTTTGGACGTTTTAGGCTGATGGCTTATATCTGCAGGTAGGGCGGTTGTCGAGAGGTCCCTGTCTCCACATTTTGAGGCCTTGGTCCATCGGATTATCAGAAAGAAAAACCCGTCGAGATTCAAGACTACGCCAAATGCGACTTTGCCTCTGCACGCACCGTCGCTTAGCCGAGCCATCGGCATCTACATGCCTAAAAAATGAGCGTGGATAATCTCCCGTTTTGAGCCTAGTTTCAAGCCAAAAGTGGGAGATTATCCACGCTCGATTTGTAAATGTCCGAAAATCCACGCTCGTCCGTCCGGATATCCACGCTCGTCACGCCGCCGGCACAGCAGCAGCCGTAGCCTAGTGCTCCTCGCCGGCGCGGGCTAGGTCGTAGGGCGTGGTCTGGTAGACGTAGTAGTTGAGCCAGTTGGTGTAGAGCAACTGAGCCTGGCTGCGCCAGACGTTGCGCGGCTCGGCCGTGGGGTCGTCACCTGGGAAGTAATGCGCCGGCACCTCCGGGTTGAGTCCGCGCTTCACGTCACGCTCGTACTCCAGACGCAGCGTGTCGGTATCGTACTCGGGATGGCCAAAGACAAAGAAGCGGCGGCTGTCGGTCGACTTGACGATGTACAGGCCCACCTCGTCGGACACGGCCACGACCTCAAGCTGCGGCTCGGCCTCCACGTCCTCGCGGCGCACGTCGGTGTTGCGCGAATGTACGGCATAGAAGCGGTCGTCAAAGCCGCGGACCAGCGGGCTTTGCGGCTTCACCAGATAATGCTCGAACACGCCGCTCGCCTTTGCCGGCAGGTCGTACTTCTGGATGCCGTAATGATGGTACAGGCCGGCCTGCGCGCCCCAACAAATGTGCAGCGTAGAGTGCACGTGCGTGGTGGACCAATCCATGATCTGGCAGAGCTCGGGCCAGTAGTCGACCTCCTCGAACGGCATCTGCTCCACCGGCGCGCCCGTGATGATCAGGCCGTCGTAGTGGATGTCGCGGATGTCGTCGAACGTGCGGTAGAACGTCTCCAGGTGGCCGGCGCTCACGTGCGTGGCCTCGTGCGTTTTCGTGCGCAGCAGGTCCACCTCCACCTGCAGCGGCGTGTTGGAGAGCTTGCGCATGATCTGCGTCTCGGTAGCGATCTTGGTGGGCATGAGGTTGAGGATGAGCACGCGCAGCGGACGGATGTCCTGGTGCAGCGCGCGGTACTCGGTCATGACAAAGATGTTCTCGCTCTCGAGCTGCGCGGCGGCAGGGAGGGCGTCGGGGATGCGAATGGGCATGGATGCTCCTTACGAGTCAGTTGCAGCTATGGTACAACGAGCGGCCCCATCCGCGCGAGTACATCGCCCAGCGATGCCGTCAGCGGCCCAAATCACTCCAAAAGTAGAGATTAAGGCATGCCCAAAAATCTATGGCGCTTTAGCCTAGCAAAGTGGCAGCAGGACGCTACAATGGTTCGACGCGAAAAACTCGGCCGAAAGGATACATATAATGTACCAGACGCGTAAGATCGGTGTGGTCGGCCAGGGCCACGTAGGAGCACATGTCGCCAACAGCCTGCTCATGCAGGGCATTGCCGACGAGCTGTACCTGTGCGATATCAACGAGGCCAAGGTGACGTCCGAGGTTCAGGACCTGCGCGACTCCCTTTCGTTTGTCCCGTACAACACCAAGATCGTCAACTGCTACGACCACTACGAGGAGCTTGCCTGCTGCGACGTCATCGTCAACGCCGCCGGCAAGGTCGCGCTGGCCGCCGGCAACCGCGACGGCGAGCTGTTCTTTACCACCGACGCCGCCCGCTCCTTTGCCAAGCGCATCGTCGACGCCGGCTTCGACGGCATCTTCGTGAGCATCTCCAACCCCTGCGACGTCGTGTGCACCGAGCTGTGGCACCTGACCGGCTACGATCCCAAGAAGATCATCGGCTCGGG
>CABUMU010000042.1 GCA_902492855.1 uncultured Collinsella sp.
ACGCAACCAACGTCATTGATTGCGGGCCAAACAAGAAAGGAACTGGATATGAACGCACACGATCTGATCAAAGAGGCAATTGCCGAGAAGGGCAAGTTCGACAGCGTCTACTGGATTGCTTGCGGTGGCTCCATGATCGATTTGATCCCGGCTCATGAGCTTCTGCAGCGCGAGGCAACCACCTTCACTTCGTATATCTATACGGCTCGCGAGTTCGATATCATGCGTCCGCGTCGTCTGGGCGAGAAGTCCCTGGTCATCGCTTGTAGCCACAGCGGCAACACCCCCGAGGTCGTCGAGGGCTGCGAGATTGCCCTTGCTGCCGGCGCTACGGTGATCGCCCAGACCGACAACGCTGGATCCAAGATTGACTCCGGCAAGTGGACCACGTGGGTCTACCCGTGGGGCGAGGGCGTGCCGCAGGCCGAGGTCCCCGCTGGCATTTCGCTGTCGCTTGCGGCCGAGCTGCTCGATCAGCAGGAGGGCTACGCCGATCTTGCCGATATGTATGCCGGTGTCGCCGAGATGGATAAGATTCTTCCCCCGGCACGCGAGAAGGTAAATGCCGAGCTGGGCGATCGTTTTGCCAAGCTTTGCCAGGAGCACGAGTTCTTCTACATTCTGGGCAGCGGTCCCAACTTTAGCCAGACCTACGGTTTCGCTATCTGCTCTCTTATGGAGATGCAGTGGCAGCACTGCAGCTACATCCACTCTGCCGAGTACTTCCATGGCCCCTTCGAGGCTACTCAGGATGGCGTTTTTTACTTCCTGCAGATGGGCTCCAGCGAGTGCCGTGCCATGGACGAGCGCGCCCTGGCGTTCCTTAAGACGCATACCGATATGCTGATGGTGCTCGATGCCAAGGAGTACGGTATGGAAGCCGTGCCGGCGAGCGTCCGTGCCTATCTGGACCCGGTGCTGTTCTACGCCATGAACTGCGAGCTGCGTGCTGCACGCGGCAAGGTGTTTGATCACGATCCCGATTTCCGTCGCTATATGGGTGTTGTCGAGTACTAGAAGGGACAAAGGCCATGGCATTTAACGTTAACGCGCTCGGATTTGGCGACAACGTCGTCGATCGCTACGAGCATATCCACACCATGTATCCCGGCGGCAATGCGGTGAACTTCGCCGTTTATGCCAAGAAATGCGGTGCCGCACGCTCTGCATACATGGGCATTTTTGGTAATGACGCCGCTGCCGAGCATGTCATTGCAAGTCTCGAGGATGAAGGTATCGAGCTTGACAAGTGCGAGCAGATGATTGGCGAGAACGGAGCGGCTCGCGTGACCGTCGTTGACGGTGACCGTGTCTTCCTCGGCTCCAACGAGGGCGGTATCCGTGGCGATGCGCGCTATGTCCTTGATCGCTTTGACCTTTCGTACATGAAGCAGTTCGATGTGGTTCATTCGGGCAACTATTGCTTTACCGAGCGCGAGCTGCCCAAGCTGAAGGCTGCGGGCGTCACGGTCTCTTTTGACTTTTCGGACGACTCCACCGACGAGTACTACGAGCAGATTGCGCCCTACGTCGATTTCGCTTTCTTTAGTGCGGCGGATGCCGCGAGTGAGGACGAGATTCGCGAACGTCTGGCATGGGTGAAGGGCCTGGGTCCGCGTTTTGTGTCGGCTACGGCGGGCGCCGAGGGCTGCATTGCTTACGACGGCGAGCGCTATTACCGCCAGCTGGCTAAACCGGTAACGGACATGAAGGACACCATGGGGGCGGGCGACTCGTTCCTCACCTCGTTTTTGATGTGCTATCTCGATTCCGCCAAGCGTGGTGAGGATGGCGCCGAGGCCATCGAGCGCGCGCTCGACTTTGCTGCCGGGTTTGCCTCGACCGTGTGCGGTATGGAAGGTTCTTGGGGCCACGGAGCGCCAATCGTCGAATAGCCGAGCTGTCCCGGGGAGCTGTATTGGTGCCTTCCCGTGACTCGGTGGTCAAAAAAAGCCAAATATGAGTACTGTGACTAATTTAGTCGCAGCAAAATCGACCCCTTCAGACGTGATTTGAGCGTTTGGAGGGGTTTAAGATTGTGAAAATGCAGGATGAGTGACTGTAAAAGTGTTAGTTAATGGACAATCGTAGATTATTCTGGTGGTCGGAAAGCTCAGAGTAATGTATCCATTTCGCTAGCAGTACTCATATTTGACGTTTTTTGACCATAGGGGTTAGCGAAGGCTAAAAACAGAGTGTGCATTCGCTAAAACCGCCGACTCAATATGCTTTGCGTCGCATTTTTTGAGCGAGGCGACGTGTTCTGAGGCGCTTTCGAGCGATCTGATGAGTGACTGTGCGCTTATTTCTGCGTTTGCCTCCGCTGGTGCATCGGTCTCGAGCAGTAAACGATCGAGTGGAATCTGTCGTGCGTATTCGCGTCCTCGTTTAGATGCGAGCATGCGTTCGTTGACGGAAAAATAACAGCCCGCATTACGCGCGCGGACGAGTTCGTCCGAAGTACCGCTAAACCAGTGGAAGATGATAACGGGGGAGTCGGGGTTTGGGATGAGTAGTCCATGCGATTCGAGGACGTCCAGTATGGCTCCTGCCGAACGAACGGCGTGAATTGATATCACGCGCCCGGCAAGAGGACGCTGCACGAGCACATCGCAGAGCCGGTCAAGTGCCTGTATTTGCAGCGACTCGCTTCCGGCAAAGCGCTCGGAAAAGTCGAGTCCGACTTCGCCGATGTGGCGCTCTTGGGCGGCAACTTCGCAAAGCAGATCGACTTCGGTAGAACCACAGCGGCCGTCGGTGAGCCACCAGGGGTGAAGCCCAATGCCGGCGATGATGCCTGGTTGGCGACGGGCACGCTCGTTTGCGGCCGAAAAGTCGCGTGGATCGACGCCGCAGTCAAATAGACCCAAGCCCAGCGCCGTCGCCTCATCGGCAACGGCGTCCGGGTGAGCCATTAAATCAAGATGGCAGTGTGCATCAAATAACCGGGGCTCCATCTCGGTGCGCTCCGCTAGTCCAGACGTTGGCCATCGGAGCGTACGCGCTCAGTGCCGCGGCCGCTGATCTGGCGGATAACCTCGCCGGCAATCATCTGGCCCATGATGGGCGGCATAAAGCTGGCGGTTCCCAGCTCGGTGCGCTCGTGGATGTTGGAAGGGTCGCGGGGCTGTGTCTTAACCGATTCCTCGCAGCTAAACAGTACATGCAGGCTCTTGATTCCGCGCTTCTTGCATTCTTTGCGCATGATGCGGCTCATGGGGTCACGTACCGTATCGAAAATGTCGGCAAAGCGGAGGCACTCGGGATGGAGCTTGTTGGCCCCGCCCATGGAGCTAACCAAACGAATGTCGTGGTCCTGAGCATATTTGGCAATGGTGAGCTTGGCCGAGATGGTGTCGATGGCGTCGACGACGTAGTCGAGCTTGCCGTCCGTCTGCTCCAAAACGCTCGCGAAGAAATCATCGATGTTGTCGCTCAGCAAGTATTCAGTTCGCTTGATGACGGCAGCGGCGGGATTGATGTCGTGGATCATGGCTTCCATCACGTCAACCTTGCGCTTGCCGACGGTGCTGTGAAAGGCGATGGCCTGGCGATTGATATTGCTGGGCGCGATGATGTCCTTGTCCAGAATGACGAAATGACCGATGCCGCCGCGGGCGAGTGCCTCGCAGCAGTTGGAGCCCACGCCTCCGCAGCCGAGCACTAGCACCGTAGCATCGGCGAGCTTATCGAGTGCCTCGCGGCCCATGATAATCTCGAGCTTGGTGTCGCGTGTCTCGATGGGAGTTGCGGCTGTGGTTTCGGTCATAAATATCCTCCGATGGGGAAGCAGGTCGTGTTTTAGCTATAGCCATTATAGGTAATCGCCCATAGGTTGCGATGGCGTTTGCTTTGATGTGGTTTGAAGCATTGCGATTAGATAGTTAGACAAACATCTAAATATTGAGTATAGTGTGCACGTCATGAGAGATGATGAGAGGAGGTCTTATGCCGGGAGAGGGTTTTAAGGCGCTGGCCGATCCTACACGGCGTCACATTTTGGAACTGCTGCGCGAGGGCAATTGCACGGCCGGGGAGCTTGCCGAGCATTTTGACATCAGCAAGCCGTCGTTGAGCCATCACTTGGCGACGCTCAAAAACGCCGGGTTGGTGACCGACGAACGTCATGGCCAAAACATCGTTTACAGCTTAAACACCACCGTCATGCAGGACTTGATCGGTTGGTTTATGGGCTTTACAAACACGGAAGGTGATAAGGATGAATAACGAAAACAAGGGCATTCACGCCACGGGGGTATCGTCGCGCGTGTGGGCCATGCTTGTTGTGGTCTGCGCTATTAATGTTGTAGCGCACCTCATGGTGATGCCGAGCCTGCCTGCACAGATTCCCACGCACTGGGGCGCGAACGGCGCCGTCGACGGTTGGGGTCCTAGTTGGATGGCCTCCGCGCTCGGCGTGCTGCCTCTGGCGCTTCTCGCAATGTTCTGCATGGTGCCGCGCATCGACCCCAAAGGTGAGGCATATCGAACCTCGGGCAAGTTCTACCAGGGCTTCGTAATCGCCTTCACCTTGTTCATGTGCGCCATAAGCTGGCTGGGAGAGCTTACGGTCTGGGGCGTAGTGCCGGCGGTCGGTTCGGTTAACGTGCTGATTTCCGGTGTTGTCGGTTTGCTGTTCATCGGCGTAGGCAACTACTTGCCGCGTGTGAAGCAGAACTATACGCTCGGTATCAAGACACCCTGGGCGCTTGCCGATCCCGAGAACTGGCGCCGTACGCAGCGTTTTGGCGGCGCCTGCTTTATGGTGCTGGGTATTGGCCTGATTGTGATGGGCGTGGCAGGTAGCGTGCTTTCGAGTGAAGTCGTCGCCGCGGTGATTGCGGCTCTGGCGTTTGGTTCGGTTGGAGCCGTTTACGTCTACTCGTATCTGTTGTGGCGCAAATCGCAGCGAGCCGCTCGTTAAGGTTGCGGAAAACTAGCGTACGCAGTTCATGGTATGTTCCGGGGGACTTTTCCCAGGTAGTATTAGGGGGTGTGGGCAACCATGCCCCTTTTTCGTTACGTTTCAGAGCTGGTTCCCTCATTTCGTTTCCACTAAAGCGAATCAAGAATAGGGAAACAGCAGGTAGAAAGGATAGAACAGGCAAATGGCAGAGTTTATCTACCAGATGTATCAGGCTCGCAAGGCCCATGGCGACAAGGTGATCCTTGACGACGTGACCCTGAGCTTCTACCCCGGTGCCAAGATCGGCGTCGTGGGCCCCAACGGTATGGGCAAGTCGACCCTGCTCAAGATTATGGCCGGCATCGAGGAGGTCTCCAACGGCGATGCCAGGCTCACTCCCGGCTACACCGTGGGCATCCTGCAGCAGGAGCCGCCGCTCGACGATGACAAGACCGTCATCGAGAACGTGCGCATGGCGTTTGGCGACATGATTGCCAAGGTCGATCGCTTCAACAAGATCGGCGAGGAGATGTGCGACCCGGATTGCGACATGGACGCCCTCATGGCCGAGATGGGCAAGCTCCAGGACGAGATCGACGCCGCCGACGGCTGGGATATCGATTCCAAGCTCGGCCAGGCCATGGACGCCCTGCAGCTGCCCGATTCCGACATGCCGGTCAACGTGCTTTCCGGCGGCGAGCGCCGTCGCGTGGCCCTGTGCAAGCTGCTGCTCGAGGCTCCCGACCTGCTGCTGCTCGACGAGCCCACGAACCACCTGGACGCCGAATCGATCCTGTGGCTCGAGCACTTCCTGCACAACTACCAGGGCGCGGTGCTTGCCGTCACGCACGATCGCTACTTCCTGGATAACGTTGCCGAGTGGATCTGCGAGGTAGACCGCGGTCACCTTTATCCCTACAAGGGCAACTACTCCACGTATCTGGAGACCAAGGCCGCCCGTATCGAGGCGCAGGGCAACCGCGACGCCAAGCTCGCCAAGCGCATGGAGGCCGAGCTCGAGTGGGTACGCAGCTCGCCCAAGGCTCGCCAGGCCAAGAACAAGGCCCGTCTGGCTCGTTACGAGGAGATGGAGGCCGAGGCCCGCGCAAGCCAGAAGCTCGACTGGACCGACATCCGCATCCCCGTGGGCCCGCGTCTGGGCAACAAGGTGCTCGAGGCTCATCACCTGCACAAGGAGTTCGATGGCCGTGTGCTCATCGACGACCTATCGTTCACCCTGCCGCGCAACGGTATCGTGGGTGTCATCGGCCCCAACGGTGTGGGCAAAACCACGCTGTTCAAGACCATCGTGGGCCTGGAGCCGCTGACTTCGGGCGAGCTCGAGGTGGGCGAGACCGTCAAGATCTCCTATGTCGATCAGAACCGTTCCGGCATCGACCCCGATAAGAACCTGTGGGAGGTCGTCTCGGATGGCCTGGACCACATGATGGTCGGTGAGACCGAGGTTCCGAGCCGTGCTTATGTGGCGAGCTTTGGCTTTAAAGGCCAGGACCAGCAGAAGCGCGCCGGCGTACTCTCCGGTGGCGAGCGCAACCGTCTGAACTTGGCGCTTACGCTCAAGCAGGGCGGCAACCTGCTGCTTCTCGACGAGCCCACGAATGACCTCGACGTCGAGACGCTGTCCTCGCTCGAAGCGGCGCTGCTCGAGTTCCCGGGCTGCTCGGTGGTCATTAGCCACGACCGTATGTTCCTGGACCGCGTCGCCACGCACATTCTAGCGTGGGAGGGCACCGACGAGAATCCGGGCAACTGGTATTGGTTTGAGGGCAACTTCGAGGCCTATCAGGCCAACCGCATCGAGCGCCTTGGCGAGGACGCAGCCCAGCCGCATCGTATTCACCGCAAGCTGACGCGCGATTAGTCGAGCTCAGGTGACCTAACGAGAAAGGGACGATAACCTTGGGGTTATCGTCCCTTTTTGTTACTTGGTAGAAGGCTCGACTTTATCGATGGCCCAGGTGGATCCGAGGCCACCGGTGGTATTGCGGCGGATGCGCACGGCACCCTCGCGGCGCTCGCCGGCCTGCGTGTAGCGCAGGGGGAAGCTTGCGCGGTTTCGCGCGGCCTCGATGGTACCGCGCTCGCGGGCGATCCAGTAGTACTCGCCGACAATGCCGAGGGTATCGGCGCCGTAGGGGAGATAGGTCGACAGCTGGTGCAGAAGCGGGCCGGGGCAGAAGACCTCGGTTGCGAAATCGACGGGGAAGTCCTCGGGGATGGCGGGCGCTACGGGTGCGGGGGTTGGGGCCTCTGCGAGTACCGAAGCCGGTGCCGGTGCGGGAATTTGGTCGCAAGCAGAGGCGGGCACGGATTCGATGACGGGTGCGAACTCCAGCGTCGTCTTCGGCTTGATTGTGGAATCTGCGGGCTTCACGGTGACGGGCGCGTCTGCAGCTTCAGTTTCAACCTCAACCTGCGTCGCGCTCTCATTCTCGACGCTCGACTTTGCCTCGATGGGCGTGGATGCCATGGTGGTGATGCCGGCATTGGCATTCTCGGGGTCATAGACGACCGTGAGCGAGATGGCGGGCTGCGGCGTCTCGGGTTCCGGCGCCGTCTCGGTAGCGTCTTGATCTGTGGGCTCGTCGGACTGATCGTCCTCGGCCTCGTCGCCAAAGACATCGCTGTTTTGGAACGCAGGCGGCTCGGGTTGGTCAGCGGCTTCTTCGGTTGTCGACTTGGGCGCTTCGTTGAGCTCCACAGTGGCTTCCTGCTCGGATATGACTTTGGGATCGGTCGTGGCGGCGATTTCGGTTTCGGCTTCTGCCGTTACCTCAATAGCGACTTCGATCTCTGTCTCGGGCTCGGGTTCCGGCGCGGCTTCAACCATGGCTTCGGGCTCAGGACGTTTAACGTGCTTGGGGCGCACGGCCTTGAGGTCCTTCTCACCGCGCTTTTTCTTTTTGTAGGACTGCTTGGCGCCCTTGGCGGTCTTGGGCTTGTCCTCGCCCTTGGCAAGCGCAGCATCCCAGGCCTCGTTGGCGATGACCGTGGCATACAGGCGGCCGCCTTTAAAGACGGTCAGCTTAATGCAGTCGTTAAGTTCCTCGAGCAGCTCGCGCGTGGACTCAAAGCCCAGGTCATAAGCAGTCATGTCGCCTTCGGCGAGCGCCTCCTCGACCTGCGTCATAAACGTTTGCTTGCCGCATCCAATCGCATCGCGTAGCAGGCGATACAGATAGATGTGGTTGCCCAGCGAAAGCGTGGGCCTAACTATTGTCTTGCTCATGGCAAATCTCCTCTTTACACATGTAAAGCATCTTACCATCGCATAGCGTTCGCCATGGCGGCGCCCAAGGCAAACGGGCGCGAACCGCTGTCGATTCGCGCCCGTTGTACAGGTCGGTTATCTATGAGAGGCAAACGTACTTAGTTGCCCGATGCCGTGCCTTGGCTCGAGTTGTCAGATGCCGTGCCGGAAGCGGTTCCGCTCGAGCTGTTGGTGTTGTTACTGTCTGCCGTGCCCGTTCCCGACGTGGTGTCGCTCGTCTGGCCGCCCGTGCTCGGCTGCGAACCGTCAGTCGTTTGGCTTGAGTCGGTCGTGCCGGACGGCGTGCTGCTGTTGGCCGTAGAGGAATCGGTGCCCTGCGATTGGTTTTGGGCGTTCGAGGACGAATTGGCAGAGGTAGAACTGTCTTGCGTATCGTCCGTCTGTGCCTGCTGATCCTGCGACTGGGTGTTGCCATTTGCATCGCTCTCGGTCGTGCGCGACGAAAGGATTGGCTCGGGACGCTCGCCCAGACCCTCACCGGCGGTGGTGATAAGGATGGCAGCGGTACAGGCGATAACCGCGACGATGGCGATGGCGATCGAGAAGATGATGACCTTCTTTTGCGTCTGGCTGCGCTCTGCCGCCGCCTTGGCGCGCAGGCTGTCGGGGGCGACGCGCGCCGTGGTCGCGCGCCCTGCAATCTGGCGCATCTCCTGGGTAGTCGCGGCGCCGCCTAAGTGCTCCTCGGCATTTAATTCAACGGGTTCATAGGCGCCGGCGGGGTAGTCGACGGTGGCGTGCGTACCTTTGAGGGCTTCGGCGCTGGCAGAGATAAAGTGGCGGTAGACCTGCGAGGACACAACGGTGATGACCGAGCTCACAGCGGCACCGATCACCGATCCGGCGATACCGATCTTGGAGGCAAGCGCGACGCTCGTAGCGGCAGCTGCGGCGCCGGCGATGATCTGGGGAATGGAAATGTCGTCAAACAGGCCCTTTTTGGGCGCGATGGCCATGGTCTGGCCGATGGAATGGTTTTCGTGAACGCCGTTGTTGAGCGATGCCGGCGTCATGACACGTGTGCGCGGCGCGTCGGTGTACTTGGTTGTCATACGGGGTCCTCCCGGTGTAAATCTGCTTCGTTTCGTGTAGCCATCAGGGTACCCACCAGATGTGAATCGTGCGTGACATTTAACAGATACCATCAACTCATCAAGGGGGCTTGCTGTCTTTGGTGCAATAGCTTGATGCTAAACTGGATTAACGATTGCGAGGTGGTTTACGTGATGTACCCGTATATGACATTCGAAGACGGTACCGAGGTCGTTCATTCTGACCTGATAACAGATGGGGATATCGAAAAGGTTATCGTGCATTTTGAACGACCGACGGTAGAGGGCTTCGACTCCGCTCGCTGTGAGTTGCCTTCCTGTTCGTGGACTGACTGGGAAGGGCATTTTACTCAGAGTGAAAAACGAGCTTTCGAAGAGTGTTTGAGCAAATAATTTAGATTAGTTCGAGTTTAGTTCGAATAAAGAAGCCGAATACGATGACCTAAAGCGTATGCATTTTTAGTATTAGATGCGTATGAAATGGAGGATGTGAATGGATGAGCTAATAGACTTTAAAAAACGATTTCTCAAGAATGGCGAGCTGGTTTCAATTCCAAAAAAGGAAAGCTATAAAAGAATCATGCTGCTATGGGCCGTCTCTTTCTTTGAATTAAATACAAGTTATACGGAGCTTCAGGTTAATCGTGTGCTGTCACAGCTCTATCCTGATTATGCCGTGTTGAGGCGGTACTTGGTTGATTATGGATTCCTATTAAGGGATGAGCGAGGCCTGAAATACGAGGTTAATCCTGATGTTCACGGTATTGAGAGCTAGCCGTCCGGTTCGGGTCCTATATATTGCTAGAGGGATAAGCGAAATAGGCAATTGGTGTGCGAATATTGCTTTGCCAATGCTGATTTACGAGGTAACTCACGATGTTTCTGCAACTGCTTTGATGGTCTGCTGCAGATTTGCCCCCGCTCTGTTTTCAGTTGCGCTCGCGCAGCTGCCTCAGAAGATGGGTATCGGGACACTGCAGGCCATGAGATTGGCAGACTTAATTCGCGCGGGATTATTCGTTTGCTATATTTTTGTTGATAGTAAATGGAGTATGTTTGCTATTACGTGCGCGGTATCGCTTTGCCGAACGGTTGAAATGCCCTGCTTTTACTCGTTGTTAAGAGCCAATACGAATAGTATCAATCGCGACGTAATTAATAATTCGTTTGGGTTTCTGCAGAATTTGATGATGGTTCTGGGGCCAGTTGCCGGCGGTTTTGTTGTCGCTCAATTTGGGGCGGAGGCTGTTCTTGCATTAGACGCGCTTTCTTTTGCCGCGTCGTTCTGGTTGCTGCGAGATGTTCCGTCGGTTATCGAGGTTAATGATAAAGAGGGGATAAGCAAAAATGAAAAAAACTGGACTGCATTTAGTGATCTTAACGCGAAGCACTTGGCAATTGGTTTCCTATTAATCGATATTTCTAGTGGCGTGGCATTCGGCTCTCTGAATTCTCTTTTGCCAGCTATAGCGCAATTGCAATTTGACTCGTCATCGATACAATACGGATTCCTTCAGAGTAGTCTTACAATCGGACTGTTGTTCGGAAATACAATATACGGTCGTTTAATCAGTGGTTCCGATTGCGTTAAATCATATTGTTTTGTGACGTATCTTGCGCTCGGTGCGTATCTGGCGTTTGGCTATCGCTATGCGTCTGGGATATCGTTTATTTTCCTTTTTATCGTCGGTGCCGGAAACGCCATTCAAGATGTGCTTCTCATAACATCGCTGCAGGATTTGGCGAGAGACGGATCTGAATCGATGAGCCTGTTTTCAATTAGGGAGTCTTTGCAATCGGTTGCTGTTGTTATTTCAACACTCCTTGTTTCGCTGTTCACGAGCATCGCGATGTTCTCAATTCTCGTTACAGGACTTGGTGTATTTTCAATTATGATGGTAGTTGTGTTTCAATTGAATTATTTGCGAAAGATGTGACGTTGATATGCCTAAAACGCTTTTAGTATTTCCCCCAGGATGGAGTCCAGTGGGGCCGTATCTTGCCTTGCCTGTTTTGAAGTCATATCTTCAAGAGGTTGAACAATACAAAGTTGACATTGTTGACTTAAACGTGGAATTTTACGATGACCTCCTATCTTTTAGACATGTCGAAGAGTGCTGTAAAAGGTATCGGGAATCAAAGGATTCGTTTAGTTCGAATGTTCAATTAACAATCGAGTTGATACAAAAGTCAGCACTTAATGTTGACGAGGCAAAAGATTTTTTCAGATCGAAGAGATACTTTAATCTAAAAGAAAGACAATATGCTGAAAACATTTTTAGAAATGCACTCTATATCATAAATCACGTCTCATATGGAGTTAAATACACGTTCAACTCCATAGATCTGCCCTATGATTATTATTCGACACCAGAAATAATGAAATCGCTTGCGGATACCTTGCATAATCCGTTATTTCCTTCTATGAAACTGCCTTTCTTAAGCGTATTCAGAGGGAAAAAATCGAGTTTATTGGGATTTCGGTGAGCGGCTGTTTCCAATTGATTTCTGCAGTTACGTTAGCGAAACTGATTAAAGAAGAATGTCCATCTGTTAAACACGTCTCATTGGGCGGCAATTACATTACTCGTTTAGCAGATGACTGCATGAAAGAATGGCATCCCTTTTTTGAATACATTGATTCGATAATGATGTATGACGGCGAAGAGCCGCTTGCACGTCTTCTTGAGGCTCTTGACTCTGGTGATGACAATCTCGACTGTGTTCCAAACCTTTGCCATGCTAAAGGTGGAAAGATATATAAAAACCATCGGATTGAGCAAACATTTATCAACGATACAGTTCCCGATTTCGATGGCTTCGCCCTTTCTAAATACTTCATGCCTGAGTTAATATTGCCGGTTTATTCCTCTAGGCAGTGTTTTAATCATTGCGCCTTCTGCACCATTCCCGGTGCTACCGGTGGTTGTTACCGAAAGATGCCTATATCGAGAGTATTTGAAATAATGTGTCGGTTAAATGAAAAATACGGCACGAGAGTTTTCTCTTTTGTGGATGAAACATTCGAAGGCAAAAGAATGGAGCAACTTGCGGATGAAATAAACGCATCGGGAAAAACGTTTTTCTGGCATGGAGAAACGAGGTTCTCTCCAACCCTAAGTACAGACGTTTTCAACAAGATATACCAAAGTGGATGTAGGCAGATTCAGTTTGGCCTCGAGTCATACAACCAAAGAGTTCTTGATCTAATGAAGAAGAACACGAGAGTTGATTGGATTGATCGCAATATCCATGATTGTCTCAATGCGGGTATTCCTGTTCATCTATTCTTTATGATTGGCTTTCCGACCGAAACTAAAGAAGAGGCTCTGAACACCTTAGCTTATACAGAGAATGTTTTGAATTATTCAAAACAGGTATGTGGTGTTCCATATTCCACGAGAGGATTTACGAATTTTGGTCTCGTTATGGGGTCGGATGTTTGGAATCATCCCGATAAGTATGGTGTCTCTGTAATGCCGAAGTCCCAATATGAGGATTTGCGCCTCGAAGTGGATTATGTTTCAGGCACTGGTTTAACTTTAAATGAAGCAAAATCCTTATCTGATGAGCATCATATTGATTTTTATATGCAAGAGGTCATAAACGGTAGCGACACAATTGACTTGCCCCAGCGGCTTCATATTTCAGAGGTGACCTGGATCCTAGATTCTATTCACGCTGTCAGGTATAAGGGACATTTGACCAAAGTAAAGCGACGGCTAACTAGTCTAAATCCAGCTGATCGAATCTGGCTGGATTCCAAGACCTCTGTCGTGCTCGTTGAGCCATTTGCCTACTTCTATAATTCTGAATACCATCATGTCTATGCTGTTTCCCAGTTGGTATACCTTAAGTTGGCCCGTTTATTGGAGGCCGATTGTAGCATTTCTCTTATCCTTGATCAGGGCGACCTCGAGCTGACAAGGGCGATAGAAGAACTGTTGCATTATGGATTGCTGAATACAAATATCGATGCCGATTATGTAATGCACGATAATGGTTTTCAATTGGTTAAAAGTTCGTTTGTGAAAGAAGTCGGACGCTCAAAAGAGGGGTTAAGAGTACTGCTGAGTTGTGCCACCCATAGAATGTGTGCGGTTAATGATTTTTCGTTCGCTTTGCTTTCGTTGTTTGAAAAGCCGATTACTAAGAACGAGGTGCGCGACATTTTGAAAAAAGAGGGACTATCGGCAAACGAGGAGCAACTAAACAAGTTGGTTGATAATTGCATGAAAGCAGATATACTACAATTGATTAGATAGAGGAGGTTTCTGCATGGACGTTATTAACAAAGATCTCTTGGAGCAACTGAAAGAGTTTCAGGAAGAGGACGTCGTGGTAGAAGTGTTCGACTTTGAGGACTACATGGATAAATTCTGCCATTAGTTTCGAAATTTTCTCGCCTCGCTTAAAGGAGAAGTCGATTATCGATTTCTCCTTTTTAATTAAAGATATTATTGAAATACATGCTCTTAGCACAGGTTGGCCTCTCAGTAAACTGGGAGGTTGCTTTGGCTAGTTAGAGATATGTGAACGTCCGTTAGACTGAATCTCAGGGTAGAAGGGGCCTCCAGTGTCCAGATCAACAAGGCAATGCTGCGTTTCGGCTAATAAGAACGATGGCTTTTTGCGTGTGGCGGCGGCGTCGCCGCAGATTCGCGTTGCCGATGTCGAGGACAATGTCGAGGTTGCATTGGCGGCTGTTCGCGAGGCTGCCGAGCGCGGCGTTCGCGCGCTGGTGCTGCCCGAGCTCAACTTGTGCGGCTATACCGCGGCCGACCTGTTCCATAATCGCACACTGCTGCATGCCTGCGAGGCTGCTTTGGTGCATATCCTCGATGAGACTCGTGAGCTGCCGATTGTCTTTACCATCGGTCTTCCCGTTGCGGTTGCCGAGAATATCTACAACTGCGCCGCCGTGTGCTGCGCGGCGAGCTTTTGGGCCTCACGGCCAAGAAGTATCTGCCCAACTATGGCGAGTTCTACGAGCGCCGCTGGTTTGCTCCGGCGCCCGCAGATCCTGTGTGGGTCGAGTTTGCCGGTCAGGGTCCGGTTCCGCTGGGTTCGGAGCTTGTCTACCGCTGCTGTGACGAGGGTGCCGAGGATATGGTGCTGGGCGTTGAGGTCTGCGAGGACCTGTGGGTGCCGGCGCCCCCTTCGACCGAGATGGCGCTTGCCGGTGCGACGGTGATCCTCAACCCGTCGGCCTCGGACGAGATTATCGGCAAGGCAGATTACCGACGCAGCCTCATATCCAACCAGAGCGCGCGCCTGTACTGTGCCTATGCCTATGCAGATGCGAGCGAGGGCGAGTCCACGACCGACATGGTCTTTGCGGGCGAGAACCTCGTCTACGAAAACGGATCTAAGCTCGCCGCGACGAAGCTCCTCACTTGCGATATGGCCGTTGCCGATGTTGACCTCGACCGTCTGGTTGCCGAGCGCCGTCGCTCGACAACGTGGACGCGCGCGGACGATGCGCCGGAGGCCACAACCGTTGAATTTTCGTTTGAGGGCGTGCTGGTAGACGAGCCTGTCCTGCGCGATGCACTCGACATTGACCGTGTCTTCCCCCGCGCGCCCTTTGTGCCGGCTGACCATGGCGACCTGGCCGAGCGTTGCGAGACGATCCTCGATCTGCAGACTGCGGGCCTCAAGACCCGCCTTGCCCACACAGGTACCAAGGCTGCGGTCATCGGCCTTTCGGGCGGCTTGGACTCCACGCTAGCGCTGCTTGTGACCGTGCGCGCCTTCGATGCGCTGGGGCTGCCGCGCACCGGTATCACGGCTGTGTCCATGCCCGGCTTTGGCACCACGCACCGCACCAAGTCGAATGCCGAGTCGCTTGCCCGCGACCTGGGTGTGAGCTTCCGCGAGGTTTCGATCCACGCGACTGTGGAGCAGCACTTCAAGGACATTGAGCACGACCCGGCAGTTCAGGACGTGACCTACGAGAACAGCCAGGCCCGCGAGCGCACGCAGATTCTGATGGACTTGGCCAACCAGGCTGGCGGTTTTGTCATCGGCACGGGCGACCTGTCGGAGCTGGCGCTCGGCTGGGCTACCTATAACGGCGACCACATGAGCATGTACGCCGTCAACGCGAGCGTGCCCAAGACGCTC
>CABUMU010000043.1 GCA_902492855.1 uncultured Collinsella sp.
GAGCCCGCTGCGGCGAGCCGCCCCGCGACTGATGTAACCAAGCGTGCCGTCGTGCTTGAGCTTTGAGCCCACCACGCGTTTGCGGCCCCACAGCGAGGACTCTGCCTGCATTGCCAAGCGGGTGCTTGCCGAAGGATAGCCGTATTTAGTGCGCTTGAACGAGCCATCAAACCCCGAGGCGTGTTTGCCCCACGTCACCGATGTCGTGCGTCGGTTAACCGGCGCGGCGCTCCGCCTTCTGCGGCTCGGTTTTGAAGTCTCAGCCATATGCCCTCGCACGCCGTAACCAAATCGAAACAATAACGCTTTGGACTGTAGCACACGCGTCGTGCGCGGTCACGGGCGCCTCGCTCAACGGTCATCGTCCTTCAGCAAGCGCCACAGCGTTGTACGGCTTATGCCCAGCACCTCCGCCGCACGGGTTCGGTTGCCGTGGAGATGATCTACAACCAGATGCGCGATATCTCGCTCGGTATCGGCCAGCGGTCGCAGGATATACAGGTCGCTTTCGAGCGTCGGGGCGCCAAAGGCTGCGGTCTTAATCACGTCCTCTTGGGCGAGCACTTCCTCCGCCACAGCGCGGTCCACCGCGCCCGCCCCCACCAATATATACAGTCGTTCCGAGACCTCGCGGAGCTGCAGATAATTGCGCGGCCAGCGGTAAGCATCGAGCGTCTTCGTCGCCGCGGAAGACAGCGTGGGCGCTGCCGTCCCAAATGCGTCAGCGAGATATTCCAAATAGCGCGCAACCTTCGTCGACGCGGCTCCCTGCTCGGCGATTGCCGGCGCCACGCTCACCGCACAGGCGAAGCGCTCGGTCACAAAGGCGGCTTGATCACTTTCGCTGCCGCCCGGCATGTCATTCGCCGTCAGCACCACATGGCAGCGCGTCGCCAACGCGGTGTCGGCCATCGTGGAGACCAGCTCGCGGAGGCGCTGGGGGCCAACCGCGTTCCAGCCCTCGATGCAAAGGGTCAGCCCCGTTTGGAACAACGGCGATTCGGCGCTTTTGAGCACATGGCGCCAACCGCGCTCGGTGAGCTCATCGAGCGCAACGGAAACAAAGGGCTGATCGGCAAAAGGACCGTCCAGGTAGAGGCGCTTGGCGATCTCGACCTGACCCGCGCCCAGCTCGCCCTCGAGCATAAGGGGCACACCGCGCGCGTAGCTCTCGACGACCGGCGCAGCCACTGAAGCCGCTCCCTCAACGATGCCGTACGCGCTCGATTCGTAGCGGACCTCAACTTCGTCGGCGTTGAGCCACTCGATGCCCGCATGCGCCGCGGCACCGCGCACCTCGCGGACCACGACAACCCAAAGCCCCCCGCCCTCTTTGTCGGTGGGGCGAACGGTCAGGCTCAGGCGCGTACCCTCACGCCCCATAACCAGACGCGCGCCGTCTCCTATACGGTCGAGACGCTCAGCAACAAAAGCCGCCACATCCCGCTCAAGCGCCGCGTCATTCATGGTCGAGATCGCGACGTCCCCACGCGCATCGATCGCCAATGCCGAGGCCCCGGCAGCAGCCAGGGCCTCGGTCAAGATGTTCAGCTTGGCATCGCTATCCATGATTTGCCCCTGTCCGCGGCGACATGCAACCGACGACGGTCGCACGACCGAGTGTTTCAAAATTGAACGATATTGCTCACCAAACACTATAGGGCAGAAAGCGCCGTCCTGCGAGTATAGGTGTTGCCCCGCATCGCCATCCTGGCGGGGCGATAAGAGCTCTTCGGGACTTATAAACCTGCGGACAAGCCATACCCGCAAGAGCTCCTATCGCTCCACCGCAAGCATGCGCTCACCAGCACGCAGCACGCAAACAAGCTGCTTCTCTACCAGATTCCCAGTACGTGTTGCATTCCCAAACTCATGCACGCAATGCCAATCCAGCAGCAAAAGCCCAGCGCGATGGGCTTGCCGCCCTTTTTGACCAGCTCAACGATATCGGTATTAAAACCAATAGCCGCCATGGCCATCACGATAAAGAACTTCGACAGCTCCTTGATGGGCGCCGTAAAGGACGCGGGAAGCTGAAACACCGTGGTGATCACGCTCGCCAGCACAAAGAACAGCACGAACATGGGAAACGCGCGTTTAAGCGAGAACGTGCTTTTGGCGTCGCCGCCGGCCTTGCGCGCCAGATGCATCTGCCAGCATGCGAGGACCAACGTGATGGGAATAATGGCCAGCGTCCTGGTGAGCTTGACCACCGTGGCGCTCTCGAGCACATTGGCGCCGGGATGCATGCTGTCCCAAGCGCTCGCCGCAGCCGTTACGGACGAGGTGTCGTTGATGGCGGTACCGGCAAACAGGCCAAAGCCCTCGTTGGTCAGCCCAAGCATGCCGCCGAGCGTCGGAAACACGAGCGCCGCGATAACGTTAAACAGGAAGATGACCGAAATGGCCTGGGCAATCTCGCGATCGTCGGCATCGATGACGGGTGCGGTCGCAGCGATGGCCGAACCGCCGCAAATCGACGAACCCACACCCACAAGCGTCGCGATCTTGCCCGGTACGTTCATGACGCGGCAGAGCACAAAGGCGATGACAAGCGAGGTCGAGATTGTCGCCACGATAATCGGCAGCGACTGGGCGCCCTTGGACAGAATCTGGGAGAGGTTCATGCCAAAGCCAAGCAGGATAACCGCGTACTGCAAGACTTTTTTGGACGTATAGGTAACGCCGGCGGCGAGCGGTTCGCGACGATTCTTGGGAAAGACGAGCGCCAGGACCATGCCAAAGAGGATGGCAAATACCGGCCCGCCGACCACCTCAATCTGTTTGCCGAGCAACGTCGCGGGGATAGCGATGATCAGGCAGAACAAGACGCCTTTCCAGCGCTCGCGTACGATATTTGCCAGTTGCATATGGGATTCCTTCTTTCTATTTCACGTTTGCGACGGCTTATGATACGGCAACATTGAGCGCAGCCTTGCGCAAACACAGACTAAGATGCCGCAATAGTTCTCAGGCAACAGCCGAATTACCCACCGCGGAGAGCTGATTCGCGGCATAATTAACAACTGACATATGAGTTTGATAGAACAGTTGCGAGGCGCTATGGAAGAATCGATGCACGTCGGCGAGCAGGAAACGAGCCTACAGGACCAGTCCTACCACACCATTCGACGCAAAATCGTCTACCTGGACTACAAGCCGGGCGAAAAGCTGGGCGTCAAGCAACTTTGCGATGACCTGGATATGGGTCGCACGCCCGTGCGCGAAGCTTTGGTTCGCTTGGCGCAGGAAGGCCTGGTGCGCACCGTGCCCCAGAGTGGCACCTACGTCTCACCCATCAACCTCACCCTTGCCGAGAGTGCCTGTTACATCCGCGAGCATCTGGAAAAGCAGGTGATCGTGGAGTGCTGTGCGCGCGCCACCTCGGCAGGCATCGAGCAGCTCGACCGCGCCATCGCGCTGCAGGAAAAGGCCATGGCCGATGAGGATCGCATCGGCTTCTTTTTGAGCGACAACCTCATGCATCACATGATTTTTAGCATCGCATGTCGCAGCACCGTGTGGTCGTGGCTCGAAGAGACCAATGCCGACCTGGAGCGCTTCCGCTGGCTGCGCGCCGCCACGCAGGTTCTCGACAATCAGGACATCGTGAACGAGCACAAGCAGATTCGCCGCGCTATCGCCGGTCGCGACCCCATCGAAGCGAGCTTTTTGGTCAGTAAGCACCTGCACATGATGTTCCGCAACCAAACCGAGGTTCTGGACCAGTTCCCCGAGTACTTCGAGACCAGCAAGCTCCGCTAACCTGCCAAAAAGGGACAGGTTTATTTTGGCAGGTTTTATCTGGGCAAATGCAACAAGGCCCGGCTCCGCTGCAACGGAGCCGGGCCTTGGTCGCTAGAACGGCGGAACCAACTATTCCACGGTCACGCTCTTAGCGAGGTTTCGGGGCTGATCAACATCGCAGCCGCGCAAGATGGCGACCTCGCGGGCGAGCAGCTGCAGCGGAACGCTCGCCGTGATGGGGCTGAACACGTCGCGGACGGCCGGCACGCGGATGATGCAGTCGGCGATCTTGTCGATCTCCCCGTCGCCCTCGGTGGCAACGACGATGACCTTGGCGCCGCGCGCCTTGCACTCCATGAGGTTCGACACGGTCTTGTCGTAGGTGGCACTCTTGGTTGCCACGGCGATGACGGGGAAGCCCGGGTCGATCAGGGCGATGGGGCCGTGCTTCATCTCACCGGCGGCGTAGGCCTCGGCGTGCAGGTAGCTGACCTCTTTGAGCTTGAGCGCGCCCTCGTAGGAAATAGCGGCACCCATGCCGCGGCCCACGAACAGCGCCGACTGCGCGTCCTTGCACAGCAGGGCAGCCTCATGCACGGCCTCGGTCTGGGTATCCAAAATCCACTGGATCTGCTCGGCCGTATCGGAAAGCTCGCGGAACAGCATGCGCGCCTGCTTGGTGGTCAAGCGGTACTTGACCTGCGCCAGCAGCAGGGCCAAAAGCGTGAGGCTCACGACCTGGCCGATAAAGCTCTTGGTCGAGGCGACCGCAATCTCCTTGTTGGCCTTGGTGTAGATGACGCCGTCGCTCTCACGCGCCACGGGGCTGCCCACCACGTTGGTGATGCCGAAGACCTTGGCGCCCTTGATGCGCGCGTCTCGAATGGCGGCAAGGGTATCGGCCGTCTCGCCCGACTGGGACACGGCAACGACGAGCGTCGTCGGCGTGATGATGGGATTGCGATAACGGAACTCGCTGGCCGCCTCAACCTCGGTGGGGATGCGAGCCCAGCCCTCGATGAGATTCTTAGCAATGAGGCCAGCGTGATAGCTGGTGCCGCAAGCGATCACGTAGACGCGGTCGATGTCGTTGAGCTCCTCGAGCGAAAGGCCCAGCTCGTCGATGTCGAGCTCGCCGGCCGGCGTCATACGACCGACCAGCGTGTCGCGCACGACGCGCGGCTGCTCGTGGATTTCCTTGAGCATAAAGTCGGGATAACCGCCCTTTTCTGCCATGTCCAGGTCCCAGTCGATGTGGGTGACCTTGGGCTCGATAACGTTGCCGGCCTCGTCGGTGTACTCGACGCCTGCGGGCGTGAGCTTGGCAAACTGACCGTCCTCGAGCACCACGACATCGCGGGTGGCGTCGATGAGCGCGATGACATCAGAAGCAACATAGGAGCCGGTTTCACCCACACCGACTACGATCGGGGAATCCTTGCGGGCCACGGCGATCACGCCGGGCTCGTCAGCGCACACGGCGGCCAGACCATAGGCACCGACCACGTGGGTGCAAGCCTCGCGCACGGAGGCCATCAGGTCGTGCGTCTCGGCATAAGCCTCTTCGATCAGATGCGCGAAGACCTCGGTATCGGTCTCGCTCTTAAAGTGGTGGCCGCGGTCCTCCAGCTCTTCGCGCAGCTCGGCGAAGTTCTCGATGATGCCGTTGTGGACGATGGCGATACGACCGTCGCAGCTGGTGTGGGGGTGAGCGTTAACGACGGAGGGCTTGCCGTGGGTGGCCCAACGGGTGTGGCCGATACCGCAGGTAGCGTCGCTGTCGATGTTGGAAAGCTCGCTCTCCAGGCCCGCGACCTTGCCCACGCGGCGGATGACGTCGAGGTGCGCCGCAGCGCCCTCGCCCACCTCGAGCGCGACGCCCGAGGAGTCATAGCCGCGATACTCCATACGCTTGAGGCCTGTGACCAGGATGTTCTTTGCAATATCAGAGCCGGTGTAGCCGACAATTCCGCACATAGGATAAGTCCCTTCGTCCGCTTGACTGCAAAACGTCCACGCACAGGGGGCGCTGAGACGCATAACGTTCGAGTATTGTACTCACGCAAACGCAAGCTGATATACCAGAAGTGGTATCTCAACTTAGATACCACTCGATGCACACACGTCCAGCCGGTCCAAACCACCACAAAGGTACCTGCCCCCTTCGTGGTGGTCGCGCTGGCAACGGCGTTTCCCCAGATAAACCTGCCAAAATAAACCTGTCCCTTTTTGGTAGGTTTGGGATGCTACAATCTGGCTTGTACTTGAAACGCATCAAAGGGGCCGCTATGGCAAAGGTAAAAATCAGCGACGTCGCGCGCGAGGCCGGGGTTTCGCTGGGCACGGTTTCCAACGCGCTCAACCACCCCGAAAAGCTGCGCCCCGAGACCCTCAAGCTCATCAACGAGACCATCAATCGCCTTGGCTACCTGCCCAACCAAAGCGCTCGTCAGCTCGCGGGCGGCGCCACCAAGTCCTTTGGCCTGGTGCTCCCCCGTCTCGATCACGGCTTTTCGCTCCAAATCGCCAGCGGCGCCCACAACGAGGCTCGCAAGCACGGCTATGACTTGCTCATCGCCAACGCCGATAACGACGATATTCTCCAGGACCATTACCTGCGCTACTTTATGGGCACCCAGATGTCCGGCGTCATGGTTCAGCCCATGGCGTCCCCCGACTGGCATCCGGCCATGACTAAAATGCCCGTGCCGATCGTCCACCTGGACATCCATTGCTCCGAGCCCGGCTACTACGTAGCGGCCGACAACGAGGCCCAGGGTCGCATCATTGCCGAACTCGCCATCGCCCGCGGCGCGCACCATATTGTCGTCGTCGGCCGAGCAGCATTTATGCAGCTCACCCTACGCGTGCTTGGCATTCAAAAGGCCCTCGCTCTGCACCCCGATATCAAGATCGAAGTCATCGACGCCGGCGAATGGAATACCGCTGCCGACGGCTACGGCATCGGTGCCCAAATCGCCGAGCGCCCCGCAAACGAACGCCCCGATTTTGTCGTCGGCCTGACCGACGTGTTGGCCTCGGGCGTTATCTCGGCGCTGGTCGACAAGGGCATCTCTGTCCCCGGGCAAGTACGCGTAGCAGGCTGCGATGGCAACCCACTCGCTTGGAGCGGATCGGTCCCGCTCACTACGGTGGCACCCCCGGGCTACGAGATTGGCCGCAAGGGCGTTCAATTGCTCATGGAGCAAATCGAGAACAAGGCGCCGGCGAAGACCAAGCACGTCCGCATCGGCTCTGCCGCGCGCACCGTCACCGCAGTCACCGCCGCCGAGGATATCAACCGCCAAGAACTGGTACGTCCGTTCCTACTGGAGCGCGCCAGCACCCAGGCAAGCACCCAGACCGACGCTACGGCCATCAACCTCGGTGCGTATCTATAGCACGCCCGCAAGTATGCTAAGTCGCCGCTTAAGCAAAAGGGGCCCGACCATTGCCGGGCCCCTTTTGCTTAAGCGCAAACATGGGCAATCGCTCGTTTCAACACCGCAATTGTCTAGCGCACGGCCTTGACTGCCGCTGCCAGGTCGAACAACGTATCGAGCACGGCCTCGCAGCCATCCACCACGTCCTGCGGCAGCGGCACAATATCGGGGACGGCAAAGACGTGGCAGCCAGCCGTAATGCCCGAAACGCAGCCGTTGCGCGAATCCTCGACCACGGCACATTCCTCGGGAGCAAAGCCCGCGCGCTCGCAGGCGAGCAGATACATCTCGGGGTCGGGCTTGCCGTGCACGACGTCCTCGCCACACGTTACCGTTTCAAACTTGTCAAAAAGACCGAATGCTTTAAGGTTGCGCTCGGCGGTAACGTGGCGCGACGACGTCGCAAGGCCCACGTGATAGCCCGCCGCCAGCAGCTCGTCTAGACACTCAGCGGCGCCGGCCTTAAGCTCCAGCTCGGTTTCGACCATCTCGTCGCGAATCTCCTTGTGGCGGACATAGATCGCCTCGGCGGTCTCGTGGCTGCCGTAATGCTTATCGAGGATGTCCATAACATCGGGCAGCGTGCGGCCGATAAACTGATGGATCAGCGCATCATCAATCGCGAGCCCCAGCTCAGCGGCGCCTGCCTTCCAGGCCTTAATCCCCAAACGCTCGGTATCAACCAGCGTTCCATCCATGTCAAAAATAACAGCCTTGATCATATCGGTCCCCCATCGACTCTCGCTGTCGCGTTGCTGCAACTCTACCGCATTTGGCAACTTGTATATAACGTATATGCCATATTGCACTTTCGTTACACAGATAGAAGTCTTATGGCAAGTAACGCATTAGGATTATAGTTTTCGATCGAGTACTCAACGATAAGGATCGTTTCATGATTTTAGACACCACGGCACCCGCAGAGGAGCTTCAAGACAAGCTATCGGCGCTCGAACAGCTGCTTTTGGCATACGGGCGCGTGGCTATCGGGTTTTCCGGCGGCGTTGACAGCAGCTTTTTGGCCGCCGTATGCGCCCGCATCATGCCTACCAATACCCTCCTCGTCCATCTCACCACGCCGCTCATCGGCACGCCCGAGCAGGCTTCGTTTGAGCGGTCCGTTGATGGACAAGCCAATGAAGGGGCACATTTTAAGCTCCCCGTGCTCAATCTTTCGGTGGATCAGCTGCAGCTCCCCCAAGTAGCCTGCAACGATGCTAATCGCTGCTACCACTGCAAGCACGCCGGCTTTACCGCCATCGTCAACCACGCCAAGTCGCTCGGCTTTCCCACCGTCATCGATGGCAGCAATGCAAGCGATCGCGGCGACTACCGCCCTGGTATGCGCGCGGCAAAAGAGCTCGGCGTACGCTCCCCTCTCATGGAGGTCGGCTTTACCAAGGACGAAGAGCGCGAGCTGCTGCGCGCATGGGGCTATCCCGTTTGGAACCTGCCGGCGGGAGCATGTCTTGCCACGCGCGTTCCCACGGGCGAGGAGCTTACGCGCGAGAAGGTCGATTTAATCCGCGCCTGCGAGGATTACCTGCACGATCTTGATCTGGCACAGGTACGCGCGCGCTTGATCGGCGGCTGCATGCATATCGAGGCCGCATCCGCAGATGTTGCCAAGATTGCCGCCCTCGGCGGTGCCGCCATCGACGACAAGGGCAAGACCCCGCTGCCCGCCGTTATCGAGTCCGCGCTGCGCGAGCTGGGCTGCGACCATATCTCCCCCGAGGTCACCCCCTACATTCACGGTGCCATGAATCAGTAACCTGCCAATAAGGGACAGGTTTATTTTGGCGGGTTTTATCTGGGGAAACGCAAAATAGCCCCACATACACAACCACCGCAGCTCCATATGAGGCAAATGAATCAGTAGCGTCTATCCCAAATCTTGAGTATTTGTTCGACAGAACGGCCCCTGCCGGCTCCTGCTAGACTGGTAGATTCCCAACCGTCCATCCAGGAGCCTCAATGTCGCGCAAGCCCGCCTACAAGCAAGTACTTTCCATCGGCACCGCCGTGGTGCTCGGGTTTGCGCTGTTTACGGGATCGCTCGACGGAGCGCCCAAGTTGCTGTCGCCGCAAAGCGATGAGCAGGCGGTAGCTCTGGCCGAGAAACAAAACGAAAGTCCCAGCCGCACCGACGACGAGGCGGACCTGGTCGCTCGGCTCGAATCGGGAACGGCGAGCTCCTCGGACCCTCAAAACGGCCAGGACCCTGGCGATGGCTCTGAATCCGCCGCAACCGACACCGGTGACGACACTTCCACAGACAGCGCCGCCACCCCCATCGACGAGGTCGAAAACCCCGATCTCCACCGCGCCCGCGGCGTATATCTCAGCAGCATTCCCGACTACGCCGGCAACCCCTACGTTGCCCTGCGCGCCGACAGCACGCACCCGCTCGGCACGCCATCATTCACACTCGATGAATACGATCGCGCCACCGAAGAGGGCTGCTTTAAGAAATTCTCCAAGCTCGACAGCCTGGGCCGCACTCGCAAGGCGCTCGCCTGCGTGGGCCCCGAGTCACTCGGTCAAGGCAAGCGCGGCGATATCTCGCGTATCCATCCTGCCGGTTGGCACCAGCAGCGCTACGACTTTATTCCGGGCCAGAGCCTCTACAACCGCTGCCACCTTATCGCCTGGTCACTCTGCGGCGAGAACGCCAATCGCAAGAATCTCCTCACCGGTACGCGTTATCTCAACGAGACGGGTATGCTGCCGTTTGAAGAGCAGATTCTCAACTATATTCGCGATACGGGCAACCATGTGCTCTACCGCGTCACGCCCATGTATAACGAAGAGGAACTTGTCTGCCGCGGCATGCGCCTTGAGGCGCAATCGGTCGAGGACCACGGCAAGACCCTCTGCTTCCACGTATATTGCTACAACCTGCAGCCGCACGTGCAGATCGACTACGCCACCGGCCGCAATCAGGCCTCGGGAGACTAGGGCCGACCAAGCTGCCCCAAAACCTACCATGATCCGTTTTCCTCCGTCCTCAAGGGATCAAATAAGGCCGCCCCGGTTACCCAGGGCGGCCTTTTCGTCAGCACCTATATTGCAGGCAAAATCACACGCTACTTGGCGCGGCCCTCCTCATAGCGCTCGACCAGCTTGGCCTGAACGTCATAAGGCACCTGTTCGTAGCCCGCGGGCTTCATGGTAAAGTCGCCCGTACCGCGCGTGATAGAGCGCAGGCGCGTCGAGTAATCCGTCAGCTCTGCCAGCGGCGCCTGGGCGATGACCACGGTGTCACCGCGCTCATCGGTCTCCATGCCCGTCACGCGACCGCGCGAGGCCGAGATGTCGCCCATCACGGCGCCGGCGTAGCTCTCGGGGATAGTCACCGTGATTTCCTCGATGGGCTCCAGCACCACCGGGTCGGCATCGGCGCATGCCTTGCGCAGGCCGATGCGAGCCGCCGCGCGGAACGCCATCTCGTTGGAGTCGACGCTGTGATACGAACCGTCGTACACAGCCACGCGAATGCCCGTGAGCGGATAGCCGGCAATGATGCCGTCCTTCATGGTCTCCTGGACGCCCTTGTCCACGGCGGGGATCAGCGAGCGCGGAATGCGGCCGCCCACGACCTCATCCACAAACTCGTAGCCGTCGCTCGTGCCGTCGGGCCCAATAAGCGGCTCCACGCGCAGCCAGCAGTCGCCGTACTGACCGGCACCACCGGTCTGCTTCTTGTGGCGGCCCTGGGCGCTCGCCGTGCGGCGGATGGTCTCGCGATACGGAATGCGGATCGGCACGCTCTTGGCCGCGACCTTGGTGCGATCCTCCAGACGGTTGAGCAGCACCGAAACCTGCGCCTCACCCACGGCGGAGATGATAGTCTGGCCCGTCTCCTCGTCGCGGTCAATGCTCATGGTCGGATCAGCCTTGCACGCCTTCTCGATAAACGTATAGAGCTTCTCTTCGTCGCCACGGTTCTCGGCCTCGATGGCAATGCGGTACTGCGAGTTGGGGAACTTAAACGCCGCCGCCTCGACCTTACCGGTAATGGAGAGTGTGTCACCCGTCTCGGCAGCCAGCTTGGGCGCCACGATGATGTCACCGGCATAGGCGTGACCGACCTCGGTCATGTCACGGCCGCACATCACATACAGGTGGGCCAGACGATCGCTCTTGCGGGTACGCGCGTTGATCAGCTCAAGACCCGGCTCAAGCGTACCCGTCAGCACCTTGATAAAGCTGATGCGACCCTGCTGCGGATCGGCCAGGGTCTTAAACACAAACGCCACCGGACGGTCATCGTCACTCGAGATTTTGAGCGAATCACCGTCGATGAGCGGCATCTCGCCGTAGTCCGTCGGCGCCGGGAAGTATGTGGCGATGTCGTCCATCAGCGAGTTGACGCCCTGCTCCTTAATGCAATCGCCCGCAAAGACCGGCACAAAGATGCGCTCGGCAATCGCCTTCGACAGCAGGCCTTCAAGCTCCTCCTGCGTCAGCGTCTCCTCGCCCTCCAGGTACTTCATCATCAGCTCGTCGTCGGCCTCGGCCACCAGCTCGCACAGATGGTCGTGGGCCTCCTCGGCCTGGGCACGATACTCCTCGGGAATCTCCGACTCAACGGCTTCGGCGCCGTTGCAGTGGCGCGCCTTCATGCGCACCAGGTCGATGATGCCGTCAAAGTCCTCGCCCTCGCCCCAGGGAAGGGTCACGGCGCCCAGGCGCGTGCCAAAGCGCTCTTGCAGCAGGTCCATCGTGGTCGCAAAGCTAGCCTCGGCGCGCGACAGGCGGTTTACGAACACCGCACGCGCCAGGCGCAGGTCCTCGGCGGCATACCAGAGCTTAACTGTCGTAGGCTGCGGGCCGGCCTCGGCGTCGACCACAAACAGAGCCGTCTCGCAGACGCTCATCGCGGCAAAGGCGTCGCCGATAAAATCGGGGTAGCACGGGGCATCGAGCACATTGATGCGCGCGCCCTTCCAGTCGATCGGCGCAATGGTCGTCGAGATGGAAAACGCACGCTTAACCTCTTCAGGGTCATAGTCGAGCGTGGGCTTGGTGCCGTCGTGGCCGCCCAGGCGGGCGGTCTTGCCGGAAAGGTGGAGCATGGCCTCGGCGAGTGAAGTCTTGCCCACCCCGCCTTGGCCTACGAGCACCACGTTCCTTACGTTACCGGTCTTGGGAGCACCCATGATGACCTCCTTGCAGGGCCGCGCGCAATGCGCGACGCCAACGGGGAGAGTTCGCGGTCGGTGCCATCCCGGGAGCAGCATGGTCGGCAGCCGAGCCGACTCACCCTCCAAATGTCCTATGCCACCACCCTACCCTCACGGGCGGCTGTCCATGCATACCTTTCGGCGCACGTATGAATACAGGCGGCGAGAGGAAGAGACAAGCTTGTGAGGCGATTATTGAACCCCGTCGATGCAAACAAAAAGCCGCCACAGACCGTAAGACCCGCGGCGGCTTCGCCTCAAGTAATAGTTGAGTAAATACCTGAGCCTATCCCTCGATACGGCTCAAGAACTCACGGGTACGCTGCTCACGCGGATGGTCGATGACCTGCTCGGCAGGACCCTCCTCGACAATGCGGCCTCCGTCCATAAAGACCACGCGATCGGCAACATCGCGCGCAAACTGCATCGCGTGGGTCACGATCACCATCGTCATATTCTGCGCGGCAAGGTCTTTAATGACACGCAGCACCTCGGCCGTTAGCTCGGGATCGAGCGCCGAGGTCGGCTCGTCAAAGAACAAGATCTCCGGGTCGAGCGCCAAGGCGCGGGCAATACTCACGCGCTGTTGCTGACCGCCCGAAAGCTCACACGGCACCTTGTTCTCGTTGCCCGTCAGCCCCATTTGCGCAATCAGCTCGTGAGCGCGAGCTTCCGCCTGCTCGCGCGGGCGCTTAAGCACGCGGATCGGCGCGTCGATGATGTTTTTCATCACGGTATAGTGCGGGAACAGGTTGTAATTTTGGAACACCAGGCCGAATCGCGAGCGCGCCTGCTTGGGCACATCGCCCTTCGCATAGACCGCGCTCGAACCCGCATCCGTCGCAACGGCAAGGTCGCCAAACGAGAGCGAGCCGCCGTCGAGTGTCTCGAGCAGCGTGGCACACCGCAGCAGCGTGGACTTACCGCCACCCGAAGGTCCGATAATCGCCACGACCTCGCCACGCTTCACCTCAAGCGAGATATCCTTGAGCACCTCATTGCCGCCAAACGCCTTGCGCGCGTTTTCGATTTTCATCACTGAGTTAGTCATGATAATAGTCCAGCTTCTTTTCGGCGGCGCCCAGCAGCATCTCGACCACAAAGTTAAAGACCCAGTAGATCAGCGCCGCGATCGCAAACGGCACCATGCTCACCTGCGAGGCGACCAGCGCCTTGGCCGTCGAGAACATCTCACCCACGCCAATGGCAAACGCCAGCGACGTGTCCTTGACCAGCGTGATGATCTCGTTGCCCATCGCCGGCAGAATACGCTTGGCGACCTGCGGCATCACGATATACAGAAACGTCTGCATGCGCGAATAGCCCAGCACCTCGGCTGCCTCGTATTGACCGCGCGGAATGGACTGCAGGCCCGAGCGATAGATCTCGGCAAAGTAACCGGCGTAGTTGATGATGAACGCTACGACGCACGCCGTCCACTTGGAATCGGGCGTGAGCGAAATGCCAAACACGTAATACGGGGCAAAGTAGATGGCAAACATCTGCAGCATGAGCGGCGTACCGCGCATGATCGAAATGTAGATGCGCGCAATCCAGCGAAGCGGCGCGATTTTGCTCATGCGCATAAACGCCACGGGGATTCCCAGCGGAATCGACCCCAACAGCGTCAGCACAAACAACTGCAAACTGACCAAGAAACCCTGGCCAAGCATTTGCATCATGACCTGAATAGACATTACTTGAGCACCCAATTATCGAAAGACAAACCATAGCTTGAATATTTATCGCAGAGGTCCTTGACCGTGCCGTCCTCGTAGAGCGCCTTGAGCGACTCGGTCACGGCATCGGCCGACTTGGTGTCGCCCTCCTTAAAACCGACAGCGTAGTGCTCGCTGGACAGCGGCTCATCAAGCTGCGTATAGGCATCGGGCTTGGCGGCAAGCTGATACTGGGCAATCGAAAGGTCGCAAGCCACGGCATCGACCGCGCCGCTCTCGAGCTGCATAAAGGCCGTGTTGTACTCGCCGATGGTATCGAGCGTGGCAAACGTCGCCGCCAGATCCTTCTGATCACCCTCGAGCACATCCTGCGCAGCGGAATCGGTCTGGGTAATCACAGTCTTGCCGGCAAGATCGTCCCAGCTCTTGATACCTGCATCCTTCTTGACCACCAGCACCTGCTCATTGAGCATGTACGGCTCGGAGAACGTGTAGTCGTCCTCGCGGCCCTCCATGGTAAAGCCGTTCCAGATGCAGTTGATGGCGCCCGAGTTAAGCAGCGTATCCTTGGCGTCCCAGTCGATGGCCTCGTATTTGACCTCCCAGCTCTGCTTATCGGCAACAGCCTTGGCCAGATCGAGGTCAAAACCAGTGTACTCGCCGTCGTCGCCCACAAAGCCGTACGGAGGATAGGACTTATCAAAGCCCACCACGAGCTTCTTGGACTCCGCAGCACCCTTCACATCCTTGGCCGCGGCAGAGCCTGCAGCGGAGCCCTTGCCGGCACCACCGCCGCAGCCGACAAGACCAAGGCCAAGCACCGTAGCGAGCGAGCCGGCTAGACCAACAAACTGACGACGAGACATATCGGTGTTCATGGTATTCCCCCTTGATGGCACTTTAGTTAGGTAAAGTGAGTCATGTAACGTTCAGAATCATACACTTTAGTGAGATGGAGTACAAGGGAGGGTTTGCCCGGCGCGGGCGGGGAGCGGCGCGTAATTAAGTTTCCTGCTCTACAGTCCTGCGCAAGACGGAAAGCACATTAAGTGCTTTCCTTTGCGTG
>CABUMU010000044.1 GCA_902492855.1 uncultured Collinsella sp.
CGGCAATCTGGATATCGCGGGCGCGTGCCACGTCACCGTCCAGATAGGCGCGGCACATGTCGTGCACGAGCTGCGGCTGAACATCGGCCCACACGCTGATGGTGCCCGAGGCGCCCAGGCTCATGAGCGGTACGGTAAGCGCGTCCTCGCCCGAGTACATGCGGAAGTCGTCTGACAGCAGGTGGGCGATCTTGGCCGCGTAGGCGACGTTGCCCGAGGCCTCCTTAAAACCCATGATGTTGGGGTGCGCGGCCAGGCGTTCTACGTTGCGCTCGCTGATGCCGCAGCCACAGCGGCCGGGGATGTTGTACAGGATGCAGGGGATGTCCACGGCATCGGCGACGGTCTTAAAGTGCTGATAGATACCCTCTTCATTGGACTTGTTGTAGTAGGGGGTGATGAGCAGCAGACCGTCGGCGCCCAGGCCCTGATAGGTGAGCGACTTGGTGAGCATGGTCTGCGTGGAGTTGGAGCCCGAGCCGGCAATAACGGGGACGCGTCCTGCAACATGCTTGACCACAGCGGCGACGACGGAGTTGTCCTCGTCATCGGTCATCGTGGCACTCTCACCGGTGGTGCCCAGGGTGAGGATGGCGTCAGTGCCATTTTGCAGGTGGAAATCGATAAGGCGCTCAAGCGCGTCAAAGTCGACACTGCCGTCCTTTTTAAACGGCGTGACAAGGGCGACGATTGAGCCCTCGAGATTGCGGATATCCATGTTCTTCTCCTTCGCTTCCGCGATCTGGACGCGTTTGTTCCATTGGGCGGCGACTGCTAGGCGCTCGTCCTGAGCGCGACGGCGGGCGCTTTCGGCGCGCGATTTGGCCAGCAGCTCGCGGCCGCACGGCAGCACGTCGAGCGTGGCAAAGTAATCGCCCGGGCGCTCGGCGCGGCGAATGAGGTCTGCCGAGCCATCGGGGCGCAGCAGGACCTCGGCGGAGCGCAGGCGGCCGTTGTAGTTGTAGCCCATAGAGTGGCCATGCGCGCCGGTGTCGTGAATCACGAGCAGGTCGCCCATGTCGATATGCGGTAGCTCGCGGTCGATGGCGAACTTGTCGTTGTTCTCGCACAGATTGCCCGTAATGTCGTACGTGTTTGTGACAGGCGCCGCGGTCTTGTCGGCGCCACCCGGCTGACCCATTACCGTAATGTGGTGGTAGGCACCATACATGGCGGGGCGGATCAGATCGACGGCGCTTGCGTCGACACCGATATAGTCCTTGTAAATCTGCTTTTCGTGGATGGCCTTGGTGACCAGGCAGCCGTAGGGGCCCATCATAAAGCGGCCCATCTCGGTGCAGATGGCCACATCGTCCATGTCGGCGGGAACCAAGATCTCGTCGTATGCCGCGTGCACTCCCTCGCCGATGGCATGAATGTCGTTGGCCTGCTGCTCGGGCAGATAGGGGATGCCGACGCCGCCGGATAGATTGATAAAGGCGACATGTGCGCCGGTCTCGCGTTCCAGGCGCACGGCAAGCTCAAAGAGGATGCGCGCGAGCTTGGGGTAATAGTCGTTGGTGACGGTGTTGCTGGCAAGGAATGCGTGGATGCCAAAGTCCTCGGCACCCTTGGCCTTGAGCGTGCGGAAGGCCTCGAAGAGCTGCTCGGTGGTCATGCCGTATTTGGAGTCGCCGGGGTTATCCATGATACCGTTGGAAAGCTGGAACAGGCCGCCCGGATTAAAGCGGCAACTGACCGTCTTGGGGATGGGGCCTGCGACGCGCTCAAAGAACTCGATGTGGCTGATGTCGTCAAAGTTGACGATGGCACCCAGCTTGTCGGCGAGCTCAAAATCCGCCGCCGGTGTGTCGTTGGACGAGAACATGATGTCGTGTCCCGTGATGCCCAGCGAGCGGGCGATCATAAGCTCGGTATAGCTCGAGCAATCGCAGCCGCAGCCGTATTCGTTGAGAATGGAGATGAGCGCCGGGTTGGGATTGGCCTTGACGGCAAAGTACTCCTTAAAGCCTGGGTTCCATGCAAAGGCGTCGCGCACCTCTTGCATGTTGCGGCGGATGCCCGCCTCGTCGTATAGATGAAACGGCGTGGGAAACTGCTCGACGATATGCTCGAGCGTCTCCTTGTCCACAAACGGCTGCTTGGCCGCATACGCCTCGTTGGGGGTCAATGCCATGTCCCGTAAACCTCGCTATCCAGACGGCGCCACCTGCGCACCGAATCCGCATAGCGCGGACCCAATGTCCGGATAGCGCTCCCGCATTGCTGCAGACAGTCCTGCGGGTGTTTCCCGCAGGCCCACCAGGCTGTTCGTGCCCGAAAAACCCAGTTCGGCGGGTTTCGCCTCCCCACGGGGTCAAAGCCTGCCGGCTCGCCCGCGGATCTTCGTGCCCGCGCCTCTATCAAGTGGTAACGACCCTACCACGTTGCACTTTACCAAACAAGAGTATTCGTATATAACGTTTAAAAAATGCAGGGATATGCTAGAAACAAGGGCGTCACAATTCTGCATCACAATATTGTGCGAATGGATATGCCCCCATGAAAGGACCCTTTATGACCGAGCTCCAAGAACTTCGTCGCTATCGTCGCGACCTACATCGCATTCCGGAGCTCGATTTCGATCTTCCTCAAACTATAGCCTATATCGAGGGCGTGCTGGCACCGCTTGCTTGCGAGGTGACCCATCCGTGCCCCAGCTGCGTCTGCGCTTTCTTCGACGCTGGCACGGGTGCCGCGCATGCCACGGCGATTCGCGCCGATATGGATGCGCTGCCCATCGCGGAGGCGACGGGTGCGGCCTTTGCCTCGACGCATCCCGGAAAGATGCACGCTTGCGGACACGATGGACACATGGCCATGGCACTTGCAGCGGCAACCTTTGTCGATCGCACGATTCGTGAGCAGCCGGGTGCCATCAAGCGCAACGTGCTCTTTGTGTTCCAGCCTGCCGAGGAGACGACCGGTGGCGCCAAGACAGTTTGCGAGAGCGGGGTGTTTGAGCGCTACGAGGCGGACCGTATCTTTGGATTCCACGTATGGCCCGACCTGCCTGCGAACACGTTGGCGAGCTGCTCCGGTCCATTGCTGGCGCGCTCGAGTGAGACGCATGTGCACATCCACGGGACAAGCATCCATATCGCCAAGACCTACGGCGTTCCCGTGAACGAATCGCACGATGCTGCGCTGGCGGCTGCCAAGTTCTTGGTCGCCGAGCGTGAATTGATGGATGAGTTGGGCGCCGATGAACCCTGCATTGGTAAGTTCGGCCTGCTGCAGGCCGGTACCGTCTGCAATGCGGTGGCGGGGGAGGCCCATGTTGCCGGCAGCTTGCGTGTGTTTACGGACGGCATGTTCGACCGTGCACGCGAGGGTGTGCGCCGCGTGCTTGATGAGGCATGCGCTGCAACGGGCTGCACGTACGATCTCGACTTTGCCGAGGGCTATCCGCCGGTCGACAACGACCCTGAGTTATTTGCCCGAATCGCGTCTGCTCTGCCCGAGTTACAGCTCGTGGACGAGCCGCTGTTGATTGCCGAGGATTTCGCCTTTTACCAGCGTCATCTGCCGGGCGTGTTTTTCCTGCTGGGCACGGGCGTTCCTGCCAGTCAGGATAATCCGCGCGACGCCGAGGGCTGCCCTGCCTATGCCACAAGTGCCCTGCATACTGATACCATGCTCTTTGACGAGGAAATCCTACTCAAGGGCCTCGATGTCTACAAACGATTGCTTTTGCTTGGTTAGTTGACGTAGACGGTTGTTCTAGAAAACACGAACAGATGTACGGTATAATAGAGATGTAAGTCTATAGAAACGTTTGACGTTATTAACGTAAGGCGATACTATGATTGCATCATATAAAGATGAAGACACTGAACGCTTTGCAATGGGTATACGGATTAGGAAGTTCATTCCTTTTGAGCGGGTCGCCTTGAGGAAGATTCGACAACTGCAGATCTGCGCTTCGCTTGATGATCTTCGCGTTCCGCCAGGCAATCGTCTTGAAGCGTTGAAGGGCGATCGCGCCGGTCAATATAGTATCCGTGTCAATGAGCGCTATCGGGTCTGTTTTGAGTGGAGACAGGGGATGGCTTGGAATGTCGAAATCGTCGATTATCACAAGTGATGAGACTGCGTCCGATTTGCTGCCGCCGGTGACTCCTGGTGAGCTTCTCAAAGAGGAATTTCTTGTCCCTATGGGCATTTCTCAATATCGCCTTGCTAAGGAGACCGGGATTCCGGCTCAACGCATTGGGCAGATTATCTTGGGAAGGCGTCGTGAGACGGCCGATACCGACCTTCGCCTTTGCCGCTACTTTGGCCTGACGGATGGTTATTGGCTGCGCGCCCAGATAGCGTTTGATCTCGAGGCGGAGAAGAGGCACATCGAACCGGAACTGGATAAGATCGTTCCTGTCCAGCAGGCCGCTGCGTTGTAGTGCTCAAAGATATTGAGGTTGGAGTGACGATGGAACGACGCCGACAGTCTGCCGTTTATAGTCCCGGTGGGTGTGGATGCGGCTTGTTGTTGCTTCCGGTTATTGCTGTGAGCATTGGCGTGATGTTTGCGCTTGCTGGGCTGGCTGCGGCGGCACTCGTACTGTTTATCACTGCCATCGGCGTGACGATTTGGCTTTGCCGTAATCGCGAGCAACGCCGTGCCGACGGTAAAACCAATGTCGGCTGGGTCGTCTTCCTGATTATTGCGTACTCGCTGAGTGTCAGCTACCTGGTGTTCTTTGTCCTGTTGATGATCAGTGCCTTTACCAGGGAATCCGTCACGGTGGGTTGATGCGCTGCCAGCAGACGGTTGCGCAAAGTGCGTTTGCTCAACGTTTGGATAACTGCATTGGCCGTTTACCGCAGCCTTAGCTCTCAGCTAATGAATTCAAGTTCAATCCTTCCTACGATGTGCTGTGTGCCGGCACGGTAGCCGGATCGTAGGAAGGATGCATAATGGCAAAAGAGGGAAAGAAGCCGATCGGCAAGATTGTCCTGGGCATCATCGTGGTGCTGGTTATCGTCGGTGCCGTGGGCTCTATGGGTGGCAATTCAACCGATTCGTCTGCGAGCGATTCGGCAAAGTCTGCCGAGGCGACACAGCAGGCTGAGGAGCAAAAAGAACCGCAAGAACCGTATACCATTGCTGACGAGGCTGAAGACACCTCCAATCAGTTTGCCTATAAGATCACGGGCACGCTGACCAATAACACGGACAAGGAAAAGAGCTACATTCAGATTGAATATGTTCTGTATGATGCCGATGGCAACCAGGTTGGAACGGCTCTTGCAAACACCAATCATCTGAAGGCGGGCGGCTCCTGGAAGTTCGAGGCGCTGGGTACGGTGTCTCCCGACCAGGTTACTAGCTGGGAGCGTTCGGACGTAAGCGGTTTCTAGCATGTTGCATGCACTGGGGGAGGTGAAGTCGTATGCCCGATAAAAAGCTGACCGAGGAGTTGCTCAACGAGCTCCTTGATGCGCCGAGTATCGATGGCTATATCAAGGAACACGACTTTGCCGCCCCGTCGCTTTCGGGCTACCTGAAGCAGCTGCTGCAGGAAAAGGGCTTGGAGCGCTCGCGCGCGGTGCGCATGGCCGATCTCAATGAGACCTTTGGCTATCAGATCTTTACCGGTGCGCGTCATCCGAGTCGCAATAAGGTGCTGCAGATTGCCTTTGCGATGGCGCTGACGCTCAAGGAGACTAACCGTGCGCTGACGGCTGCCGGGGTAAGTGTCCTTAACTGCAAGGACCGCCGCGATGCGATTATCATCTTTTGCATCGATCGCGGGTGCAGTCTCCAAAAGGTCAACGAGGAGCTGTATCGCTTTGGCGAGGAGACGGTGAGTTAGCGGCTGATATCTGAGCCGGCGGAGCTGCCGAACAACGATGCAAACGAACGGGGCGCGGATGCCATGGGGTGTCTGCGCCCTGTGCTATGATGGAGGCTATGGATACTCAGACCCCAACATATTCCGATGACGAGCTGACCGCAGCGCTTGCCGAGCACCTGGCGTCGCTCGATCGCGACGACAGCTATCGCGTGGAGCGTGTGCTTAAGCGCTCGTCCGTTGAAGCAACCGAGCTCGTGTACTTTGAAGGAACCGGCGGTGGTTCGCTCGGCCCCTTTGTCCGTAAACGCATCGAGGCTTCGGCTCAAATCGGCGGGGCATACGAGCGTCTGTTTGCCGCTCAGCGGGCAGGCAGGCGTTTTGAGCACCTGCCCAGAATCGTCGATTGTCGTCGTGTGGGCGACGAGCTTAACGTGGTTATGGAATACATCGAAGGGGAGACGCTCGGGGTGCTGGTGGACCGTCTGGGAGCCACCACCGATTATGCACGTGAATTGTATCCTGCCCTTTGCGACGCCGTGGACGAGCTCCACGCCGGTTTTGCAATGGTGGGGGAGACGTCGGCGCCGGTGATCCATCGCGACCTCAAACCGTCGAATATCATCGTGACGGGTGCGAACCGAACGCTCGATGAGGGCCTGACGTTTTCATCGCTGGTGATTATCGACTTGGGGATCGCGCGCGTATGGCGCGATGGCGCCGATGCCGCCACCGTCAAGTTTGGCACGCGACCCTATGCGCCGTCCGAGCAGTATGGGTTTGGGCAGACGAGTGTACGTAGCGACGTCTACGCGCTGGGCGCCCTGCTGTTCTTTTGCTTGACGGGGACCGATCCGAAATCGGGGCTCGACATGCGCGAGCAATGCGAGATGCGCGGCATTCCCGCCCCTCTGGCCGATGTCATCTGCATGTCGATGGCGCTCGACCCGGCCAAGCGTTTTGCGAGTGCGGAGGCATTGGGACGGGCGACGCGCGCGGCATACGACCTGAGTCGCCCCGTGCGGCCTCTTGCGCCTGCGCCTGTCCGTACTCCGGCATCGGAGACGGTGTTGACGCCCCAAGGGCTCCAGAACTCCGCAGGGCTTCCTAGGCATGCCGCCTCCGCTGCATGCGGTCTGCTCTCCCGCGTTCCGGAGTCTCTGGGGCGCATTTGGAATACGCTCGTCTGCTTCTCGCTGCTTGTGTTCTTTGCCGGAAGTCACTTTGCCGTCTTTTACCCCACGGGAGCAAACCAAGGCTACCCGACGTGGCTTCTCATAATCGAGTATTATTTCTTTGTCGATGGCCTTATGGTGCTTATGCATTTTGCGCTGCTCGACAAGCGTCGTCTTCGTCGGCGATTCGCACTGCTCGACAGCTATCGCGGCAAGAAGCTCGCGAAACTCTGGCTCAAGGCATTGGGTGTGCTGCTCCTATGCATGATCGTTATAGTCGCGGTTGCCAATGCGACCGGCGTCGTCGATACCTCCGCTACCTAAAAGAAAAAGGGCCCCATTGGGGCCCTTTGCAGTTGCACTTAGATGCGGTTCATCTGAGCGGCGACTTTGTTGTACCAGTCCTGCCACGTGGGCGGGCAGTACTTTTTGGCCGCTGCCGGGGTAAGGGTGGAGCCGTAGTTGGCGCCCAGATAGGCAACGTGAGCGGAGATGCCCTCGCTCCAGCTGCCAAAGCTGCGCCAACCGCCGCCACGGGCACTCCAGCCCCAGGCGTTGTAAGAATTGGCGCAATAAGCACCCTTGGTGCTCTCGATGCAGGCGATGGCGGGGGACCAACGGGGGTCGACACCGGTATTCCAAGCGGCGACGGCAAAGTTATAGCCCTGGCCTGCCATGGGGGAGCCGGCGAGATAATTGTCGATGCGGCCTGTCCACTCATTAATGAACGAATCGTAATCGGAGCTACCAGTATTGGAGCTGTTCACCGTGGTGTCGATGGTGGTGTTGGTGTTGGTGGCCTGGCTGCTGGAATTGCTGCCGCTTACGCCCTCGCCCGAGAGCTTCTCGGCGGCAGCGGCCTTATCGGCCTCAAGCTTGGCAAGCTCGGCGGCATTTTCCTGCTCGGCTTTTGCCTGTGCCTCGCTGCGGAGCTGCTGGGCCTGTGCCAGCGCATCCTCGGCGTTTTTCTGCTCTGCCTCAAGCTGAGACTTGGCCTGCTGGAGCTCAGCCTTGTTCTGCTCGAGTTCGGTTTGCATGTTATTGAGCTGTTCGATCTCGTCGACGCTCGAGCTCGTGATCTGGTTGGTGTATTTGCAGGTCGTGATGAACTCACCCAGGCTCTGTGCGTTGACCAGGAAGCTCACGATGGGATTGGTGCCCTTCTGATACTTGTACAGATCGCGCATGGCGGAGCTTGCCTTGGCCTGCTGCTCGGGAAGCTTGGCCTCGATTTCCTCGATGCTTGCCTCATTGGAGTCAATCTGCTTTTGCAGGTCATCGAGTTTGGTGCGGGCGTCGTTGTAGGCGCTCGTGGCGGCTTCGATCTTCTGCTGGGCTGCGGAAAGCTGGTCCTGCGTTGCCTGCGAGGCGGCATACGCCGCAACGGGGGAGAGCATCGGCGTGGCCGTCAGCGCAACGGCGAGCACGGCGCTCGTGATGATACGAGCCGGCTTCGACGCAATGAACGCTGCGGTGCGATGATTCGAATGCTGCATCCAGTCCCTCTGCAATCAATCGTAGGTTATGGTTCGAACGGTATTCTACTACTGCTTTCGACCTCAACTTGAACCTTAAAGGTTCCAAAGGGTCAAGTTGAACTTGAGGCTTTGGCTTTGACCTGCAGTTATGATGAATTGTTGAGAAACCATAGAGTTCAACTTTAACGTTACAGAGCTCTGTTTGAGAGGAGTTTTGGGCTGTAAAAGCCATCTCAACGTGGGGTTTTATAACTACAGCGTGCCCTTCTGGCGAGCCTGCTCAATCTCTTCGAGGGCCTCGGCGGGGGTGAACGAACAGGTGCCGTCGCCGAGCTTGACTACCTGGATTTCGTCACCGGCGTTGACCTCTCCGCCCTTTAGTACCACGCCGAAAACGCCCTCGTGGGGAAAGATGCAGTCGCCGGCGAGATAGTAGATGGCGCAACGGGTGTGGCAGACCTTGCCGATTTGGCTGATTTCGACGAGCACGTCGCTTCCAAGCTTGAGCTGTGTGCCCAAAGGGAGCGAGAGCAGGTTGATGCCCCGGGTTGTGAAGTTCTCCCCAAAGTCACCCTCGTGTACGTCGAGCCCGCGTGCCTGCGCCGTCTGGATGGACTCCGCGGCTAAAAAGGAAACCTGACGGTGCCAATGTCCGGCGTGCGCATCGGTGGCGAGGCCAAATTGCTCTATAACGGTGTCGCGTCCATCGGCGACGGGCGACTTGCGAGTGCCCTTGTGTACCGACGTGTTGATCGAGACGATGTGGGCGGGTCCGTTGTAGGCGTCGTTTGCCGTGCACAGGGGAGCGGTCGCTTTCGCACGTTTCGCCAGCTCGCGCCTCGCGGCATTGAGGATGGGATTATCGGTCGGATGGTCTTGGGGCACGTGCGCGCCTTTCGCTCGAGGATGTCAATACACTGAATCCTACAACAATGGTAGGTTCATTGCCCGTTGTCATACAACGGTGAGCGCCGTCTTCGTGCTGGCCTTCGTGCTGGACGATTACGTCGATTGCCATAGATACGGTGGAGCTTTGGGCGCCGGCGGCTTGGCACGCTAGAATAAATCAGTTGCGCAAAGACCGCCCGTTGTGTGGGCAGTTCATGATAGGAAGTTTCCATGGCATTGCAATTTACAGAGCGCGAGTTCATTCCCGTGCTGCTTGGTGGCGACATCAACGCCTATTCGGTGGCGCGCGCCTTCTACGAGGAGTACCAGGTCAAGAGTCTGGTCTTTGGCAAGTATCAGACGGGTCCCGCGTACCGCAGCCAGATTATCGACTACACGCCCAACGTGGATATCGATACCATGCCCGTGATGCTCAAAACCGTCAACGGCATTGCCCAAGCGCATGCCGATAAGACGATTGTCCTTGTGGGCTGTGGCGATAACTATGTTGCCCTCGTGGCTCAGGCCAAGGATGCCCATGAGTTGGCGGATAACATCGTCGCGCCTTACGCTCCCTATAGCATGCTTGAGCAGTGTCAGAAGAAGGAGATCTTCTACGAGCTGTGCGAGAAGCATGGCGTGCCCTATCCACACACGTTTACCTTTACCAAGGCGATGCTCAATGCTCAGGGTGAGGCGCCTGCCGAAGTGCTCGACCAGATCGATTTTCCTTACCCGATGATTCTGAAGCCTTCTGACGGCATCATGTGGTGGCAGCATGAGTTCGAGGGCCAGAAGAAGGCCTATGAGATTGCCGACCGCGCCGAGCTGGAACAGGTCATTCGCGATTCGTATGCCAGCGGCTACACCGACGATCTGACAGGATCGCGTGCCCGGCAACGACGAGTACATGCGCGTGCTCACCAGCTATTCCGACCGCAACGGTAAGGTCCGCATGATGTGCCTGGGCCATGTGCTGCTCGAGGAGCATCAGCCCCACGGTGTCGGCAACCATGCCTGTATCATTACCGAGCCCAACGACGAGCTCATGGGCGGCGTGCGCAAGTTGCTCGAGGACCTTCACTTTGTGGGCTATTCCAACTTTGACGTTAAGTACGACGAGCGCGATGGCTCGTTTAAGTTCTTCGATTTCAACACGCGCCAGGGTCGCAGCAACTACTACGTTACCAACAGCGGCTTTAACGTTGCCAAGTATGTGGTGGACGAGTATGTGCTCAACCGCCCGTTTGAGCCGGAGTTTGTGACGGCGCAGGACGAGGCCCTGTGGATGGTCGTCCCCATGGGCGTCGTCGACAAGTACGTCAAGGATCCCGAGCTGCGCGCTAAGGTGCATCGCCTGGACAAGGAGGGCAAGGGCGCCGACCCTTCGTTTATGAAGGGCGACTTTGTCTTTAACCGCTGGCTGCGCATGTGGCACACCAAGCTGCGCCACTTTAAGCTGTTCAAGACGTATTACAAGTAGATGAGCGCGGCGCCCGTCCGGTTTGCATCGGGCGGGCGCGGGTATGATACGCGCAATTGCGCAAGCGTCACCAAGGAGGCGGCGATGGAAAAGCTGGGAGTTATCGGCGGCATGGGCGCCGAGGCCACGTCGTATTACTACGACCAGGTGGTGCGTCATACGGCTGCTGCCTGCGATCAGGAACATATCGACATGGTGGTACTCTCCAAGTCGACCATGCCCGACCGCACGCTGGCCATTAAGACCGGCGAGCATGCCAAACTGCTGGCGACCATGAAAGAGTGCGCCCAGGCACTCGAGTCGCTGGGCTGTGCACACATTGCCATTCCCTGCAACACGTCACACTACTTCTATGACCAGATCCAGTCGTTTACGAAGGTGCCGATTATCCACATGCCGCGTGAGTCGGTGCGCTATGCTCTGGCCGGTGCGGTGATGGGGGAGTGCGAGTTCGACCCCAACCTGAGTATGCCGGCCGAGCCGGTGCACAAGATTGGCATTATGGGAACCGATGGCACCGTGGGCGCGGGCGTCTACGGCCGCGAATGCGAGGCCGCGGGTGTCGAGGTTGTCTATCCCAGCGAGAAACGTCAGAACGATGTGATGTCGCTTATCTACGATGATGTGAAGGCCGGACGTGAGCCCGATATGGATAAGTTCGACCGCGTGATGTGGGAGTTCGCCCGTAGCGGCTGCGACCGCGTCATTCTGGCCTGCACCGAGCTCTCGGTGCTGCAGAAGTACCGAGAGATGCCCGAGATCACCCTCGACGCCATGGATGTCCTGGTGCGCGAATCCATCATCCGCAGCGGCGCCCCCTACCGCCTCTAGCTTCCGACCTGCCAAAAAGGGACAGGTTTATTTTGGTAGGTTTTATCTGGTGAAACAGTAAAGGCCTCGGCTCGTTTGGTGCGAGCCGAAGCCTTTTGCGTTGGGGCGGTTGCTGTCGGTGGTGAACTAGAACAGGAAGCCGATGACGATGAGGGCGATGCTGACGATGAGCACGGCGATGTCCAGGCCCTTGATGGGGTAGCGCTTGTACGAGCTGGCGCGCGTACGCAGGTAGAAGCCGCGCTGTTCTGCCGCCAAGGCTGTGGCATCGGTCTTGCCCACGCTCGAGATGAGCAGTGGCACGCACAGTGGCAGCATGAGCTTAAGCTTCTTGATGGGGTTCTTGGTGTCGTACTCGACGCCGCGTGCGGTCTGCGCCTCCATGATGGCGTTCATCTCCTGACCAAACACCGGCACAAAGCGCAGCGCCGTGGTAAAGGTGAAGGCATAGCGATACGGTACGTGCAGCACCTCGACGCAGGCGTTGGCAAGGTCGTTGAGTTTGGTCACCATGAGCATGAGGATGAGTGGTAACGCCACGCCCAGTAGGCGCAGACAGGCCTTCGATCCTGTGATGAGGCCCGTGTCGGTGATAAAGCCCCACACCACGTTGCCATCGCGCATAAAGGCCAGCTGGAGCACCAGCATGATAAGCGCGAGCGGGATCAGCAACTTGAGCAGCGAGAACAGACGGTCGACGACGCCGGCATAGGCACCCAGCGCAAGGGTGAGTGCCAAAAAGCCCAGCAGCGCCACGTAGGTGTCGGACAAGAAGATGCCGACGATGATGGCGGCGGCGAGGCCCAGTTTGACGACGGGGTTCAGGCGATGCAGCAGCGTGTCACCCGGCATGTAGTCGATGACGTTAACCACGGTGGACCATCTCCTTGGTAATTCGAACGACATCGGAGACCTCGCTCACCTGTGTAAAGGCGGGTGAGACGTTGGATGCCAGACGGCGCGAGAGTTCGATGACCTGGGGAGGCTCCACGTAGGCACGCCGCATGAGATCGATGTTCGAGAATAGCTCGTGCGTGCGGCCGCGGTCGAGGATGCGACCGTCGGCCATTACCACAATGCGCTCGGCAAAATCCGAGACGACTTCCATATCGTGGCAGACCATGATTACGGCGCAGCCACGCTCGGCCATGGTGCGCACCGTTTCCATGACGGTCATGCACTCGCAGTAATCAAGGCCACTCGTGGGCTCGTCGAGCACGACGATCTTGGGCTCAACCACTACGACGGAGGCAAGCGCCACCATTTGTCGCTGGCCGCGCGAAAGGGAGAACGGTGCCTCGTCGGCGGGCAGACCAAAGCGGTCGATGACCAGCTGGGCGCGACGCAGCGCCTCGGCGCGGTCCATGCCGCCCAGTTCCAAGCCAAAGGCGACCTCGTCGAGTACGGTGTCCTTGCAAATCTGGCGGTCGGGGTTTTGGAAGAGGGTCGCGACCTCGCGAGCGATGCGGCTCGTGGAAACGGCTGCGGTATCCAGTCCCGTGACGCGCACGCTGCCCGAGGCAGGCTTAAGCAGGCCTGTGAGCAGTTTGGTGAGTGTGGTCTTGCCGGCGCCGTTTTGGCCGACGATGCCCACGAGCTCGCCAGGATAGAGCGTCAGGCTAAGGTCGTGTACGGCGGCGCCGCCATTGGGATAGGCAAACTCAACATGGTCGAAGGTGAGTACGGGTTCGGCGTCCTTGGCATGAGGGCGCAACGACGGTGCATGCGGGGAACCGGCGGGTGCCTGGGCTTCGATAGCCGCGCGTGCGGGGTCGACGATGCCCGAAATCATGCGCTCGGCCTCATCGACATCCAAGCAGGGGGTACCGCTTACCAGGCCATCGGCCTCGAGGCTATTGAAGATACGCGTGACGCGAGGGCAGTCGACGCCGATGGCACGGAGCTCGTCGGTATGCGCGAAGACCTCGTGTGGCTCGCCCTGCAGCGCAATTTCGCCATGGTTGAGCACGAGCACGCGGTTGCAGTACTCCGAGAGCAGGGCGACCTTTTGCTCAACGACGACGATGGTGATTCCAAGTGCGCGGTTTGCCTCACGCAGCGTCTCGAAAACCAACGTGGAGCTGGCGGGGTCGAGTGCCGCGGTGGGCTCGTCGAGAACCAAGACGCGCGGACGCATGGCGAGGACGGCGGCGATGGCTACCTTTTGCTTCTGTCCGCCCGAGAGCGTGGCGATCTCACGGTCGCGCAGGTCGCTGATGCCGACGGTCTCGAGCGTTTCGCTCACGCGCTGCTCGATCTGGTCGTGGGGAACGCCAAAGTTCTCGAGGCCAAAGAGCATCTCGTCCTCGACGACCGAGGCGACCATCTGCGTGTCGATGTCCTGCAGCACACTGCCGACGATTTGCGACACGTCGGTCAGCGAGACCTCGCAGGTGTCGTGGCCGTCAACTAACACGGAGCCATAAAAGGCGCCGGTGTAGTGGTGAGGCACGGCGCCCGACAGACAGGCGGCAAGTGTGGACTTACCGGCGCCCGAGGGCCCGATGATGCCGATGAAATCTCCCTTGTTCACGCTGAGCGAAACGTGGCAGAGCGCCTGCTCGGTTTGCGTGCCATAGGAGAACGAGACATCGTCGACGTTGATGATCGTTTCCATGGATACCTTTCATAGTCATTGGGGACGTTCTTAAATGACCAGTCGTTTAAGAACGTCCCCAAAAGCTAGTCGTTTGGGACAGTCTTTGCTGGTGGGGCAGCGATGAGTTAGTTGAGCTTCAGGGCCTTCTGGATGGGCAGATAGAGGGCGCCGACCAGAATGGCGTTAAAGACGGCGGTCATGGCAACGACGGGCAGCATGGCGGCGGCGAGCTCGCCTACCACGCCGAGCATGGCCATCTTGATGACCATGAAGATGACGCCGGAGACAAAGGTGGTCAGGAAGGTTGCAACAATGGCGATGGCGGGCTTGACCTGACCGTTCTTGCCGGCGGCGTTGACGATGCCGGCCATGAGCATGGCGGCGATGCCCTCGGCGGCAAAATCGACGAACGGCGAAGTGGTGGTGATCTGGATCACGGCAGCCGAGATGAGGCCAATGACGAGCGCCTGACCGATGTTGGGGCGAACGACCAGAATGGTGAGGCAGAAGGCCGAGATGATGAACTCGGGGCTGATCATACCGCCCGAAATGCTCGAAACTGCCTTGCCGACGGTGAAGTTGAGGATGAAGCCGGCGGCGAGCAGGATGGCGAGCAGGACGAGGGCACGGACATCGAGTTTGCCGCGGTCGGCGGTCTGGACGGTGCGGGGCTGGGCGGCGGTGGTGTTCTGAGACATGGTGAAAATCCTTTCGGAATGGGGGTGCAAGAGAAAAGCGGAGGCGCGTGATGCGAATGCGATCGGGCTCGAGATAGAAAAAGGCCCCCGGTCGAAACCGGAGGCCTTCCAATCACCTAGAGCGCAAAAACAGGCGTGAGGGACTCACTGTCGACCGATCGTATT
>CABUMU010000045.1 GCA_902492855.1 uncultured Collinsella sp.
GACTGCGCCGTGGCCGCCGTCTCCAAGATGCAGAGGCCGGCGGCGGACGCCCGGCGCAAGAACGACCGGCGCGACGCCGAGTTCATCGCCCGCATGCTCGCCACCCACAACATCGTCGAGGTCCCGCTGCCCGACATGGCGGTCGAGGCCGCCCGGGACCTCGACCGCGCCCTCGACGACGCGACCCGCGAGCTCCGCCGCTCGAGGCAGCGCCTCAACATGTTCCTGATCAGGCTGGGCCACGTCTGGGACGAGCGCAACGCCGACGGGGCGAGGAAGAAGGCCTGGACGAGGGCCCACTGGAGGTGGGTCTCGGAGATCAGGCTCGAGGGGCCGCAGCGCGACGCGCTGGAGTACTACGTCACGGCCGCCCGCTGCGCGGAGTCGGACAGGCGGCAGCTCGAGAGGAGGGTCGTCGCGCTGGCGGGCACCGACCGCTGGCGGGCGACGGTGGAGGCGCTGTCCTGCATCAAGGGGGTCGACACCCTGACGGCCTTCAGGCTCGCGGCGGAGGCCGGGTCCTTCAGCAGGTTCCGCTCGGCGCCGGCCTTCGCGAGCTGGTGCGGGCTGACCCCGTCGGAGCACTCGAGCGGCGAGTCCGAGCGGCGCGGCGGGATAACCAAGGCCGGCAACGCGCTCGCGCGCACGGCGCTCATAGAGTCCGCATGGCACTACTCCACGTGCTCCCCGAGGCCCAAGGCCCCAGCCCCCGGCACCGACGTGCCCCCGGCGATACGCTCTAGGGCGGACGACTGCACCGCCAGGCTCCACCGCCGCCGCGAGGCGCTGGCCGCGGCGGGCAAGAGCGCGTGCAAGGCCAACGCCGCCGTGGCGCGCGAGCTCGCCTGCTGGGTCTGGGAGATCGGGTGCAGGTCCGAGGGGACCGTCCTCTAGCAGCCGGCGACAACCGACTCCCGCCGGGAGGGCCCGCGCCTCGACGCATCGCCGGCGCGAGTTCACGACCTTTTTGATGGGCAGCCCCGGGGCCGCGCCCGACAAAAGACTGGATTCGTACGATAGCGCCGGACGGAGAATCGAAATGCGGTGGGGTGCGCGGACATACCGGGCTGACCGCCGGAAGCGCACCCGCAAGAGCCCGCGGATATTAGCTTGCCAGGCAAGCGTCGACTAAGCCATGCAGCGTGCGCGGGCTCTCCCGACGGGAAACGAAAAAGCCCGGTTTCAAACCGGGCTCGAACGAACATGCCTATTGACAATGGCTTTCTCATATTACAATAAGTGAGACACCATAAAGCAGAGCAAGATGTGCCGGATAGAAAACGTAGAAGAAGTATTTCAGCTTCAGCCCTCGCTTGCCATTATAAAGATTGATAAGCAGCAACGAAACGACCGCGGCAGCAACATCAGGATTAAATACATTAGCTGTAGCAAACTCAAATCCGCCGCCAACTATATGGCATGACGAAAGGAGCACTACGCATACTGCAGCAAAGAACATCTTGGCCTTGCTGTCGTGGAATAAATAGAATGCAGCCACAAGCAGAATGCCATACACGCCGCCATCTAGTTTAGTGTATTCAGCTGCCAGTGCTATCAAAACAATCAGAGCAAATTCTGCGATGTGCCTCTTCCATTTTGAAAGACTTTGTATCTTTTCCAGAATAATCAAAAAGACCAAGGAAAGCAGGAGCTCACACATAACATTTTGTTGCCGAAGGTCGAATAGTTGCCCGGTTTGAACGAAATCGTATATGGGCTCCGCAATGATTGCGAAGACAAGCATATTTCGCAGGTACTTCTTTATGTCATGAGTATGCAAAAATCCCTCAACTATCAAAAAGCAAAATAAGGGAAATGCAATTCTGCCAAGAACATGAAGCACATCCGAAGCCTCGCTTAGAATCGCCCACTGCTCGTCTGATATCTGATTGTACGATGCGTGAGTCATGATTCCATTGGTCAGGACGATCCTGCTTACATGATCGAGAACCATCGAAATGGCCGCTATTATCTTTAATGTGCTGCCGCTAATTCCGTATCTGTCTGTTTTCATTTCGTTTTCCTTTCTTTGGGTGGGCCGTCGGGGGTTCAGCCTGCTTCGCAGGCGGCCGCTGCGGCGCTTTCGCGCCTTGCGCGCTGCGCTGGCAAACGCTCACGCGTTTACTTAGCTCCGCGCCCCGACGGGTTCGAACCCGTGCACCGGCAACAAAAAAGACGGCCAACCGAAGTTGACCGTCTCAACAATCTTTGGGTGGGCCGTCAGGGGTTCGAACCCTGGACCTTGGGATTAAAAGTCCCCTGCTCTGCCAGCTGAGCTAACGGCCCGCGGGTGGCATTGTACCACGGTCTGGGACTATTCCCAACTCCATTGGCCGTTCTGGAAAATCACAACTTCACGTCCATCAGGCGTAATGCCCGTAATATCGATGTCGTCCGTGCCGATCATAAAATCGACGTGCGTGCTCGAGACGTTAACACCATGCTCCAGGAGCTCCTCCTTGGACATGTCGTACCCACCCTCGATGCATTCGGGGAAACCGACACCTAGCGCGAGATGGCAGCTAGCGTTCTCGTCATAGAGCGTATCGTAGAACAGAACACCACTTTCGCGGATCGGCGTGTTCTTGGAAATGAGCGCGACCTCTCCCAGGTGAGCAGCGCCCTCGTCAGTATCGATGATACTTGCGAGCGTTGCCTTGCCCACGCGGGCGTCGTAGTCCACCACGCGGCCGCCCTCGAACTTAATCCAAAAATCTTCGACCTTATTGCCGTGATGGATGAGCGGCATGGCCGAGTACACGATACCGTCGGCGCGCATGCGATCGGGCGAAGTGAAGACTTCCTCGGTGGGAATGTTGGGGAAGAAGGGGTGCCCATCGGGCGTCTTGCCCTTGCCGCCGGCCCACTCGTGACCTTTCGTCATGCCAATCGTCAGATCGGTTCCATTTGCCGCGTTGTAATGCAGGTAGTCGAAACGATTGTCGTTCAGGAAACGCAGGTTCTTTTCGAATGCGGCGTCATGGAGTTCCCAGTCGCTCTCTGGGTCCTGGCCATCGGCGCGCGCGGTGTGCAGAATCGCATTCCACAGCTTATAGATTGCAACCTCATCGGCGTCTCCCGGGAACACCTCGTGCGCCCAAGCCACGACCGGAGCGCCGGCGATGCACCACGGATTGATGTTGTAATCCAGTCCACGGCGGAAAACTTTGCACTGCGTATTCCTCGCCTTTGATGCCGCGGCCGGCTTGGCTGGATCGATGCCCTTGAGGGCCGCAGGATCCGCACCCTCGATAAAGACAAAGCAGGCACCATCCTGGGCCAAGGAATCCAGCTGCATGCGCTTCCACTCGGGCGTCTGCTCAAAATAGCTTTTCTCGACATGCTCGTACGTGAGCCTCGTCACGGCATCATCGGCCCAAATGACCGTCACGTGGCCGGCGCCGGCAGCATAGGCCTCCGCGACCACCACGCGCGCAAACGGCGCGCACTCGACCGGAGACTGAACGACGACCTCCTGGCCGGGCTTGACGTTTACGCCCTTGCGGACGACCAGGCGCGCGTAGTTTTTAATCTTGGGCTCCAGGGCCTTCATGCCCTCCAGAGCCTCTTCGACCGTCAGGGCAGCTCGAATCATGTGCCACTCCATCTATCTATAGAACAGTAAAAAGGCGCGCCGCAAAAACGACGCGCCTTATATCTTAGCGATAAGTATGTATGCAAACGCTACTTCTTCTTGGAGTCCTTCTGGTCCTCCTCGGCAGCCGCGCGCTCAATAAGAGCGTTGAGCTTGTTCTCGGACATGCCCTCGGCCTGCGCGCGGTACATGTTGCGCAAGGGACGAATACGAGCGAAGTCGTAGATAAAGTCACCTAGGATGATGACATAGGACAAAACGATGCCGACCATCTGGACAGGGCTGGACACCATGCCAGCGGGAGCGAAGTACAGCGAGGCCCAAATTGCCACGACGAGCACCATGCCAATGGCGAGCACAATCCACCAGATGCGACGGCGCTTGGTGTAGTCCTCGTCCTGCTTGAGGAGGATATTCGACACCGTATAGATGCGGTCCTCCTTGGCGCGCTGCTTGGCCTTGCGGGCGCGCTTCTCCTCTTTAGAGAGGCCCTCGAGGTTCTCGCCCTTCTCGAGCTCTTTGCGGCGTGCCTTAGACGAAGCCGGCACGACGCGAACGGAGCTCGCTGCTTGGCGGGCGGGCTTAGCAGATGCGGCAGACTTGCGCGCAACCCCGGTAACTTCGTGGGATTGCGTGCGCTTGTTCGTGGCGCTACGGGTACTCACTTATGCGTTCTCCTTCATGCTTGTGAACTGGGAGCCCGTGATGATCTGAAAGGCCTCGCGATAGCGCTCGGACGTGCCATCGATGACCTCGGCGGGCAGGTGCGGGGTCTCCCCCGTCATATCCCAGTTGGCCTTGAGCCAATTGCGGACGAATTGCTTGTCGTAGCTAGGCTGGATCTTGCCCTCCTCGTAGCTGGCAGCAGGCCAGAAACGGCTGGAGTCGGGCGTGAGGCACTCGTCGATCAGCGTGACCTTGCCATCAATAACACCAAACTCGAACTTGGTGTCGGCAATGATGATGCCACGGGTCGCGGCGTACTCGGCGGCAGCCTTGTAGATCTTGAGGGAAAGGTCACGAATCTGCGTGGCGATGTCCTCGCCCACGATCTCGCAGCAACGCTCAAACGAGATGTTCTCGTCGTGGTCACCGATCTCGGCCTTCGTGGACGGCGTGAACAGCGGCTCAGGAAGCTTGGAAGCCTCGGTCAGGCCCTCAGGCAGCTGGATGCCGCAGACGGTGCCGTTCTCGTCGTAGGTCTTCTTGCCCGAACCGGTCAGATAGCCGCGGACGATGCACTCGATAGGAATCGTCTGGGCCTTCTTAACCAGCATGGCGCGGCCAGCGAGGTAGTCACGATACTCAGCAAACTCCTCGGGGAAATCCGCCGGGTCGATGGAAACGAGATGGTTGGGAACGATGTCGGCAAACTTATCGAACCAGAATGCCGAGATGCGATTGAGCACCTCTCCCTTAAACGGAATCTCGTCGGGAAGAATGAAGTCGAACGCAGAAATGCGGTCGGTGGCGACCATCAGCAGGTTTTCACCGGCATCGTAAATATCACGAACCTTGCCACGGGAATCCGGACGACGCTCCATCGTTGTCACGTGAGTCACTCCTTACCTAAATACGACAGAAATGCGGGTTCTTTCCCGCATGTTTTCGCAAACTCGGAGCGGCAGGGACGCGGCCCCTCCTTCACCGAATAGCGAAAAGCTAGTGCTCCATTGTAGTAGATGCCGCGTCCGCCGTGTGCTCGCGGGGCAGATGAATTGTAAAAGTCGTACCCTTTCCAAGCTCCGACTCCACGGATATGTAGCCATGGTGACGCTCGACAATCTGCTTGGTCACGGCGAGGCCGACGCCCAGGCCGCCAGCTTCGCGGGCGCGGCTGGCATCGGCGCGCCAAAACCGCCCGAAAATGCGCGACAGATCGTCCTTGGCAATACCGATGCCGGTATCAGAAACGGCAATGCTGACGTGCCTGCGGTCACTGAGCACCGACACCACGACCCAACCGCCCTCGGGGGTGTAGCGCATGGCGTTGCTCATGAGGTTGATAACACATTGCGTGATCATGTCGGGATCGGCCTCGACGACATCGTCGTGACCCTGGGTCTCGTCCGCAAAACGCAGGCGCAGATCGCGGTCGACAAACAGGCGCTCCTGGGCATTGACGATGGAACGCACGAAAGGAACCATGTCCACCGGCTCAAGGTTGAGCGGAGCCGTGCTGTTTTCCATGCGCGACAGGTCGAGCATCTGCTGCACCAGACGAGCCAGGCGACGCGTCTCGGAAGCAACGGTCTCCAAATGCTCATCGTCGGTGGGATACACGCCATCCTGCATGGCCTCGACCGTTGCGAGCATGGCCATAAGCGGCGTGCGAAGCTCGTGTGCAACGTCTGAGGTCAGGCGCTTCTCGTGTTTCATATCCTTCTCGAGCGAGGTGGCCATCTCATCGAAGGTCTCACCCAGCTGATCGATCTCGTCATCACCGCGCAGCCCCGTGCGAGCCGACAGGTCGCCGTCACGGATTTGCTTTGCGGTACTGGTGATGCGATGAATCGGTTTGGTGAGCATGCGCGACACGAGCGATCCGATAACGACCGAAATGCAGATTGCAACAACCGCGGCGAGGGCCATGGCGTTAAAGGTCTTCTCCCTAAACGCAGAGTCCGCCTTGGTGAGCAGAGCGTCGGAGCCGATGGCCCACAGCTTTACCTGTCCGACATGCTCGCCGGAAGACGTTACAATCTCGACGTTAGCAACGCTATCAGAGTCGGTTGGAGCAGACGAGACCGGGCTATGCGATGCCCTCTTGCCGCTCGTGTCGTCGGTCGTAGCCTGGTTTTCGCGTACATCGGCGGTGGCGCTTGCCGAGGGCCAGGAATCGTCATAAACGATCACACCCTTTTTATTGACGACCTGCATGCCCAGATCGTCGGAAACCAAACTCGACGTTGCGACCGTGCGCAGTTCTCCCGCGGTCCAAGAGCCGTTTTCCTCATATGAGGTCGCCAACTTCTCGGCAGCGGAATTTGCGATTTCGACGATATTGGAGCGTGTGTAATCCGAAAAGACCGTGCCCCACACAACAGAGACAACGCCCACCAGCACCAATACCGTCATGAGCGATGTCAGAGCAAAAGCAAGTGCCATGCGCGAGGGATAGCTCATCGTTGGCCGTGAATCGGAACGAGGCGTGTTCCAACTAGCCTTGTCACCCGCCTCGCTCTCCTGCTTGTGCTTTTGTCCGATTTCAAAGCGCGCAGGTGTCATATGTGATTTCCCTATTTCTCGTCCGACTTATCGGTCTTGGCCGGAGCCTCGAAGCGATAGCCGACACCATGGACGGTGTAGAGCCACTTGGGCTTCTTGGGATCATCGCCCAGCTTGGCGCGAAGATTCTTCACGTGGCTATCGATGGTGCGCTCATAGCCCTCAAAGTCATACCCGAGCACTTTCTCGACCAGCTCCATGCGGTTATACACACGGCCGGGATGGCGGGCAAGCGTGGTGAGCAGCTTAAACTCGGAAGCCGTCAGATCGACTTCCTTGCCCTCGACCAAGATCTTGTGGCCCGAGATATCGATGACCAGATCGCCGAAGTCGAGTACCTCGACGGCGGGCTCGTCGGCCTGATGGGCACGGCGGAACAGAGCGCGAACGCGGGCGACGAGCTCGCGCGGCGAGAACGGCTTAATCAGATAGTCGTCGGCGCCGAGCTCAAGACCGATAATACGGTCCTCGATCTCGCCCTTAGCCGTCAGCATGATGATGGGGACATCCGAGGTATCGCGAATGGTGCGGCAAACGCGCTCGCCGGGAATCTTGGGGAGCATAAGGTCGAGCACGACCAGGTCGAACTGATGCTTCTCGAACTCCTCGATCGCGGACTGGCCGTCGCCGACGCCCACAACCCAGTAGCCTTCGCGCTCGAGATAGGCAGCGACGGCGTCACGGATTGCCTTCTCATCCTCGACCAGCAGAATCTTTTTTGCATCTGAAGCCATAACACGGCCCCCCTGTCTCAATTAGCTAAGAACAAGCCCATTTTAACGCACCTGAGCCCGCCGGATGCCGCTATGACGCGGCAGCTCGGCGGGCGGTACTCACAATTACAACGTGTTTATTCCCCTGTTGGCGCCTTTTTAACCCCTCTAAGCTTAAAGAGAGAATAGGCGTGCAGTGACCGTCTCTGGTATACCCTGGCTGTTGCGCACCGTGGCGTACGTAAGGAATGAGTCCGATTTTCCCGCCGTAGCTGGATAATCGCCATACTCCAAAGCGCGGTCGGGCGACAGCAGCGAGCCATAGGTCTTGGCAGAGGTGTCGATCAGGAAATGCGACGCCTGTACCTTAACAAGGTATTTATTCTTCTTGCCAGCCGCACATGCGAGCGGCTCGCGTGACAGGAAGAGGTACGGCCCTCCCTCATTACCGATATACGTGCCCATATTGCCCAGGCTGCCCACGCCACTATAGGCCGCCTCGATAGAAAACACGAAGGTATCGCCCATATATACGGCCTCGAAAGGCGAAACTGACGAAGGGAGGACCAACTGGGCACGCTTGGTGTTGTTGCCGTCGGTCAGATCGATTGCCGTTATGCCGTAGTAGACGCCCTCGTCGTTGCGGACACGCGGCGAGATGGTCAAAATGCCGTCGCTCGCGCGCGGGGCCGATGCAAAGCGGCCCGTCGATTTCCAAATTACCTCGGCCTTGGATTCATCAAGCGAGCGACGATAGCAAAACGAATCACTACTCGTTTTATTGCCGCCTGCCGAAGGCATTTTATACCAGATGACCGATGACCCGAACGCCGTAAACAGGGGCGGATCATAGTCCTTGCCACCTCGATCGAGCTCAACCACGTCGCCAGAGAGCGAAGCGCCCGACAGATTTTGAGCGTAGAGCTTCCACGATGAATTGGCAAAGTTCATCTCAACCCACGCGAATACGCCGTCGCCGGCACGGACATCGTAGAATGCATATCCCGTGCCCTCGATAGGATCCTCGATTAATGTGGTAAGCGAGCCATCACCCAGGTTGAGCACACCGAGTGTGTTGGCGTGCAGTGCCGATGCAGGCGCCATCATCGCCGCGGCGTAATCGCCGTCGCAGTAGTACAGCAGCGTACCCAGAGGCAGCGTCCACGACGCCGCCGGCTCAAGATCGATGTCGACTGCCTCGTACTCATCCGTAATCGAGATGATTTTGGAATCGTCCTTGATAACCTGCGGCTCGCCGGCGGCATCATCGCTGGTACCCGTTTTTTTCGAGCATCCGGCAAGCACCGTGGCAGCGCCCGCGGCAGCCCCACCGAGTACAAAGCCGCGACGCGATATTCCGTTCTTGATGTGATCGGCGATACCCATTAGGCGATCTCGGCGCGAGCAGCCTCGATAGCGCGTGTAAGCTGGTCGGCGCAGGAGGTCTTTTTCATACCGCAGGTATTACCGGCGAGAACCTCGATTACGCGATCGGCAGGAGCGCCCTCGACCAGCTTGGAGATAGCCTTGAGATTGCCGTCGCAGCCGCCGGTAAACTCAACGCCCATCACCTTGTTGCCGTCATCGGAAAGGTCAAGGTGAATATTGCGAGCACACACGCCCTGAGGCTTGTAATCAAACGAAATCATGCGATCCCCTCTCAGAATGTTATTCGAGACGACTATTATCCCCGTCTTTCCCTAAATGCAACGAGGCGCTTCGCCGGCAACACACATTACCAGCAAAGCGCCCTAAAAAGCTAACGTTATGCCCGAACCTACTCGAAGTTCAGCTGCTCCAGGCGGTCGAAGACCGTATCGATGCGGGTGAGGAAGTCCCACGGATCAAAGATCTCATCGAGCTTCTCCTGGCTGACGGTGCAGCGCGGATCGGCCTCGAGACGCTCCTTAAAGGTAGGGCCGGAGACACAATCCTGTACCTCGTGCCAGGTTGCCATGGCGTTCTCCTGCACAATGGCGTACGCGTCCTCGCGGGTGATGCCCGTGTCGACGAGGGCGAGCAGGACCTTGGAGGAGAAGATGAGGCCGCGTGTCTTGTTGAGGTTGGCCATCATGCGAGCGGGATACAGCTGCAGGCCGTCGATAACGCGGATGAGGCACTGGAACATGTGGTCGAGGGCGATGAAGCTGTCGGCCTGGGCGACGCGCTCGGCAGAGGAGTGCGAAATGTCACGCTCGTGCCACAGGGCGACGTTATCGAAGGCAACCTGGGCGTTGGACTTCACGACGCGCGACAGACCGCAGACTTTCTCCATGGTGATGGGGTTGCGCTTGTGCGGCATGGCTGAGCTGCCCTTTTGGCCCTTACGGAACGGCTCCTCGGCCTCGAGCGTATCAGTCTTCTGCAGATTGCGGACCTCGGTAGTGATGCGCTCGCAGGTGGCTGCGGTGGTGGCGAGAACGCCGGCGAGATAGGCGTGATGGTCGCGGCTGATAACCTGCGTGGACAGCGGGTCGTGAACCAGGCCCAGGTGCTCGCAGACATACTCCTCGACGAACGGCTCGATGGAGCTGTACGTGCCGACAGCGCCCGAGATGGCACCAAAGGCAACATTCTTGCGGGCGTCCTCAAGACGATCCAGATCGCGCTTGAGCTCCCAGGCCCAAGAGCCAAACTTCATGCCGAAGGTCATCGGCTCGGCGTGGATGCCATGAGTGCGGCCGGCACAGAGCGTGTTGCGCTCCTCAAAGGCGCGACGCTTGCAAATCTCGCCGAGCTTCTTGACGTCCTCGATGATCAGGTCGCAGGCCTGGGTGAGCTGGTAGCACAGGGCCGTGTCGCCCAGATCCGAGCTGGTCATGCCATAGTGAACCCAGCGGCTGGGCTTGGGGTCGCCCTCGGGAACATCGGCATCGATGTATTCCTTCATGTTGGTCAGGAAGGCAATGACGTCGTGGCGCGTGACTTCCTCGATCTCATCGACCTTCGCCTTCTCAAAGTTGGCATGGTCGCGGATCCACTGGGCCTCGTCTTTGGAAATACCGATCTTGCCGAGCTCCGCCTGGGCCTCGCAGGCCAGAACCTCGATCTCCTGCCAAATGGCGTACTTGTTCTCGAGGGAGAAGATGTGTCCCATCTCCGGGCGGGTATAGCGATCGATCATAGCGGCTCCTTTTTGGTTATTGGCACGTTGGTCGTAACCCATCCATTGTACCGTGCGCAGGTGCAAGTATGGGCAGCAGGCATTAACCTAACATTTTGGAATTGGAGCGAGCAACGGGACGTCCGCGTATTTGCTTCGCAAATCCGCACCGGCTGCGGTCGATCCCCTCGGATTCACGGTGACGATGGGGAAGACTTTGTTGAATTGGCCGTCCCGAGGTCTTCTGTGCTCCATGGAGCGGACAACGGGACGTCCGCGTATTTGCTTCGCAAATCCGCACCGGCTTCAGGCGCCTGTCGGCGCCTTCGCCTGCTCGCTACAAACGCTTCGCGTTCGCACCTTGGCGGGTTCGAGTCCCGGCGCTTGGTAGTAAAAAGCACGGCAACGTAACGCTGCCGTGCTTGTGCTTTTTACTGGAGCGGGCAACGGGACTCGAACCCGCGAGTGTCAGCTTGGGAAGCTGATGCCTTACCACTTGGCGATGCCCGCTTGTGCGTTGGCTAGTATAACGCGGTTGTCTTGTTCGATACAAGGGTGGTGATGCTTGTTTTAGCTGTGGAGAATCATTTGAAAACCGCGCCAATTGTGGAGATGAGGACCTTTGTCTTTCTTTTCTTACCATCTTCTACCTGCACTTTTATCTGATTGTTGTATTTGAGCTCGATTTGTCAGAAATCGGGCAAGCTTTTGGTCAGGCTCCGGTACTTACCCGCATGAACCTCGGGGGTAGCCTCATCCTACGCGTCGCAGCCTCCCCGTGCGGCGCACGAGGGATAAGGAGCAGCCATGTCCAACGCACCCACGCACTCTGTCCACAGCGCAATCGCAACAGGTCCGCTGCTCCTGCTCCTCTTCCTGCTTTTCGGCTGCCTGGCACCGGGAGCCGCATTTGCCGTCGATGGCTACGACCAGCTCGGCTTCCGCACTATTAGCGATGATTGTGGACCCTTCTTCATCGGCAAGTATGAAGCTCAAGACACCTCGATTGCCTACTGCATGAACCAGGAGCGCCCCGGCCCCACCAAACCGGGCGGCCCATGGCTCAACTTTGATCAAGGCTGGGTGTGGCTCGACGACGAGTTCGCGGCAATCGTTTGTCACGGATATCCTACCGCCACGTCGTTTGGCGGTTACCATCTTTCACCCGATCGCGCCCGCGCCGCCACCCAGCTTGCCGTATGGATGCTCAACGGCACTACCCATGTCGACGGCACCTACTCCTACACGACCGCTCAGGGCAAAACCAAGAGCGGACACTTTACCGCCGACAATGAAGTCGTGGCGGCTGCGCGGTGGCTCCACGACAGCGCAAAATCAGGAAGCATCAAAGCCGCTCCGCACCGCGCGCGACGCTATCTAGGAGCCGTATCGGGCGGCAGCAAACGTCAAGACATGCTCTATGTACTGCCGGCGGTCTCTGTTTCCTTCCAAAAGCAGTCTGCTGACACCGTTATTACCAGCGGAAACAATACCTATCAGTTTACCGGGGCAACATTCGATATTTTTGAGAGCGCCAGCGGCGCGCGTGTCGGCACCATCAAGATGGACAGCAACGGTCGAGCGCAAGCAACACTCCTACCCAACACGGCGTACTACCTGATTGAAACGAAGGCGCCGGCCGGCTATGTCCCCCGTCGTGATCGCATCGCCTTTACCACGGGGAATGACGGCGGGCGGGTCGCCATTGATGAACAGCCCGGCACCATCAACCTGCGTATCGTAAAACTCGATGCCGCGACGAATGCCTGCCCCCAGGTGGGATCTTCACTCGCAGGAGCAGAGTTCACGTGTGTGTCGCAATCAACCCCTGGATGGGCACAAATCCTCACGACCGACGAAAGCGGTCGGGCCGCCCTCGCCGATGTCCCCTTAGGAACCTTTACTATCTACGAATCAAAAGCCCCCGAGGGCTACCTGCCATCCAACGACAGCTGGACCTATACCGTTGGAGCCGACCAGCTCGGCGATTCAGGCGTGGTTGAGATCGAATCTCGCGTTTCCGATATCCCCATTGCGTTTAACCTTGAGATTTCCAAATTCAAGGATTACGGCAATAGCGACCAATCCGGCCTGGAGCAGCCGGCGGGTGGTGTTGTCTTTGAGGTTGTCAGCAACAGCTCTCAGCAGGTTGTTGGCACACTGACCACAAACATCTATGGCTTTGCCTCCACCAAAGACCAGCCCGAAGCATGGTTCGGCACAGGTAAGCGACCCGCCGGTGTCCACGGAGCCGTCCCATACGACCGTGCCGGCTACACGGTTCGCGAGGTTCCGGAAACCGTCCCCGAGGGTTTTAAACGTGCAGGGGAATGGACCGTCGGGGCCAATCAGATTTCCAACGGCGCCGAGCTTCAATATATCGTGGATAACCACGCTCTGTCGACGCATCTCCAGATTGTAAAACGCGACGCCCAAACAGGCGCTTCTGTTCCACTAGCCGGATTCACCTTCCAACTCCTCGACAGCAATCACGAACCTGTCTCACAAACTTGCTGGTATCCAGCACATAACGTAATGGACACCTTTACGACTGACGCGACCGGGACCGTCACACTGCCCGAATCGCTCGTGCCGGGCACGTATTATGTACGCGAAACCTCGGCCAAAGAGCCCTATCTTGTCGGCGAAGAGATCGAGGTAAACATACCCGCCGACATGAACCTAACGCCCGTTGCAATCGCCTCGTATTATGACCACGCCGCGACCGGAAACATCAGGATCGTTAAAACCGATGCCGTAGACGGCAGCAGGCTCGCGGGCGCCATCTTTGAGATCCGTGCCTCGGGTGATATCGTGCGCCCCGATGGTAGCATTGCCGCGATCGACGGTGAGACCGTCGCGACCGTCGCGACGGATGAAACTGGCGAAGCACGCACAGACAACCTGCCGCTGGGATCTGGTACCGCGCGCTACGAGGTTGTCGAGACTCAAGCGCCGACCGGCTTCTTACTCGACCGGACGCCCCATATCGTAGACCTCGCTTATGCCGACCAGAAAACGCCCGTTGTAGAAGCACGGCTTAACGTATCCGACGATTACACCAAGGTTGATATCTCCAAGGTCGATGCAAGCGGTGAGCAGGAAGTGGAAGGCGCACAACTCACCTTATATGGTCCCGATAAAACCGAAATAGACTCCTGGACCTCATCCGACAAGCCGCACCGCGTCGAACATCTTGCACCCGGCACCTACTCGTTGCGCGAAATGATGTCTCCGCGGACCTATGACCTTGCCGAGGAGATAACGTTTGAAATAAAGGATACGAGAGAAGTCCAATCCGTCGCGATGAAGGATGCGCCCATCGAGATCAAAGGACAGGTCGACAAGCGTCAGGAGCTTGTCCAACCTATCGGAAAGGGTCTGCTGGCCAACGGAGATGGTAAAAATCGCGCCGCGACGCAAACCAATACGGATGGACTTTTCTCCTATACTATCGACGCTCGAAACGATTCAACTACCTGGGTTGATGAGTTCACAATTACCGATGATCTTGAGTGTGCCGAGGACGATACGGCGAGATTCGTCTCAATCGAAACCCCCGTCGCCATCGGCGACCTCAACGGTCTGTGCAACGTGTGGTATCGCACGACGCCGTTGGACTCGACAGACGTCGATGAACCGGCGAACGCGACACTTGACGATGGACACGAAAATCCTTGGCTTGAGTCCGACGAAGTAAAAGAGAGCCTTGGTGAGGACTGTCGCCTCGTCGATTACGACGGCTGGCGCCTCTGGAAGGCGGATGTCTCGACCACGGAATCCACCACACTCGAGGCGGAAGAGCTCGACCTTACACCCAATACCGTCGTAACGGGCATTCGAATTGAATACGGTGCGGTAGCCGCCGACTTTACGACTCGAAGCGATGCGGATTCTTGGACCCGCGATGATCTCAAAGATGAGCACGACGACCTTGACGATGCCAAAGCAATCCTTGGCACAGACGCTCGGGGCGCAATCGTGCACATGCAGGCGACGTCGGCTTATACGCCCCAAACCGCACTCACCAACAGCGCACGCGTCGATCTTTGCCGCAACGGCGGCGGCGATAAACTTGAGTCACATGACGAGGACCGTGTCATTCAACGCTGTACCCTACTGCAGGACCTACCGGCAACAGGATCAGTTCCCATCGCCGCTTGCATCACCGCGCTCCTGACCTCGGGTGCCGCAGCCCTATGGTTCGCTCGCCTTAGGTCGACCCCAAAGAAGCGCTAGCGCGATGAAAAAGCGG
>CABUMU010000046.1 GCA_902492855.1 uncultured Collinsella sp.
CTTGAGGTCGTCCTGACGAAACATCGAAAGCTCCGCCACCAAAATGGACAGTGTGCCGACGATCAGCAGCAAAAGTTGCGGATACTCGGCGCCCACGGCCTGGATAGTAAAGCCGTAGAAGCGCATGATCACAAGCATGGCGCACTTAAGCAGCACGCCCGAGAGCAGGGCCGAGACAGGGCTCGGAGCCTGGGAGTGGGCATCGGGCAGCCAAGTGTGCATGGGGAACAGGCCGGCTTTGGTGCCAAAGCCGATCACGATAAACGCAAAGGCGAGGCGCATGAGCGTCGGGTCGAACTGGTCGGCATACGGCAGCACGCACGACAGGAACGCGGCCTCGTGGGCGTTGGGAATCACGTCGGCGGCGTTCGCGTAGATGAGCAGCGTGCCGAACAGGCCGAAGGCCACGCCGGCGGTGCAGACCATCGCGTACTTCCAAGACGCCTCGAGCGCCGTCTTGTTCTTGTAGATACCCACGAGAAACACGGTGGAAAGCGTGGTTGCCTCCACGGCGGCCCACGTGAGGATCATGTTGTTGGACAGGCACGCGAGCAGCATGGTGAACACAAACAGGCTAAACAGCGCAAAATACTGCTTGGCGCGCTCGGCGGGCATGGAGCCCTCCTCGATATCGGCCTTTACATAGGGCAGCGAGAACAGCCCGGTAAGAAAACCGATAAAGCCGATGAGCAGCACAAAGATGGCGCCCAGCGAATCGAGGTGGAACCACAGGCCAAGAGCGCTCGCGGTGTCGCCGCTCATAAGGACGTCACCGGCCGTCACAATCGACAGCACCAGGACGGCTGCGACGGAGACCAGGTTGAGACCGGCAAACACGTTATAGGACGTGTTCTTGGGCAAAAACGCCATGACCAGCGAGAACACCAAAGGAGTCGCGAGCAGGGCGAGAATCAACGTTTCCATGGACTACCCCCTCAGCTCGGACAGGTCGCGCGCATCGAGCGAGTGGGAGTCGTCCCAAATGCGACGCACGACGATGGACATGATGATGACGGCAAAGATGGCGTCGGTGGCGATACCGATCTCGATGATCTCGGGAGCGGTGGGCGCCAAAAGCGCGAGCGTCACGTGGCTGCCGTTTTCCATAAGGCAGTATCCAAAGATCTGCTTCATGATGTTGCGCTGCGAGATGATGCAGGTGAGGCCCACAAAGAAGTGAGCGAAGCTAATGGCGAGCGCAGGCGTTGCGACCTCGGCCGTGGGCAGGCTGATCTGCGTCACGACGGCAAAGCAGATCGCGACCTCCACGGCGATGATGCAAATGGCCCACGCGGGCTTAAGGCCGGCCTTGAGCGATGCGTCGCTCGGCTCGCCCATCTTCTTGTATGCGCGGTTGAGGATATAAGGGACCAGGACGACCTTGGTGATAAAGGCAGATCCGGCCCACATAAGCAGCTCCTGCGCACCGGTGGTGACACCGAGCGTGGCGAGCAGTCCCACGAGCACTAGCGACTGCACCGCATACCAGCTGATGGCGTGCTTGATGTTCTTTGAGACGACCACCATGGTGGACGTGACGATCAGAAGGCCGCCAAGGATGTTGACGATCGAATAACCCATGTCGTTCTACCTCCTAACCGATCCAGCTGGCCGAAAGCGGGCCGCTGATGATGACCATGATGATGAGCACGATGAACACGAACGCCATCGCACGGGGAAGCGGGGCTCCCGCAGCGACCTCGTCGCTCGGCTCGCCGGGCAGGCAATAGCCCATCCACTTGAGGAACCAGGCGAAGGTGGCGACGGTCTCGGCGACCATGATGCACACGAGCACCAGGATCGCGACGTTGCCGGCACCCACAGAGAAGCCGCCGGCGATAATCTGGAACTTCGAGAAGAACGTGTTCATGGGCGGCACGCCGGCAATAGCGAGCGCGGCGACACCGAAGCCCACGCCCGAGATCGGGTACTTCTTTACGATGCCGCGAAGCTTGGGCAGCATACGCGTGCCGAGCGTAAAGGAGAACGAACCGGCGATCAGGAAGAACAGCGTCTTGGCGAAAGCGTGGTTAAAGATGTGGCAGACGGCGCCATCGAAGGCCAGCTGGCTGCCAAAGACCGAAAGGCCCAGACCAAAGAACACATAGGAGAGCTGGGCGATCGTGGAAAAGGCCAGCAGACGCTTCATGTCCTTTTGCGGCAGGTACATAAGGAAGCCAAAGAGCATGGTGACCATGGCGTCGATAATGGCGACCCAACCCACGATCTCGGGGATCTCGCCGGCAGAGACGAGTGCACGCGCGAACACGCACACGCCGACCTTAACCATCGAGGCGCCATGCAGGTAGGCCGAAACAGGCGTCGGCGCCTCCATGGCCGAAGGCAGCCACATGTACATGGGAACCTGTGCGGACTTGGCCCAGGCCGCAAACAGCACGAGCAAAAGAACGATAGCCTTGAGCTTGGCGTCGAGGCCGGCAATCGCGGTAATGGCGAAGGTACCGGTATGGGCAAACACGATGGCGGCGCCCAGATACAGGCCAAGCGCACCGATATGCGTAATGATCAGAGCCTTCATGCCGGCCTTCTTGGCCGTAGGCGTCATGTAGTAGCTAATGAGGCCCCAAGAGCACGCACCCGTGATCTCAAAGAACACGAGCTGGCCCAAAAGGGTCGAGCTGTACACGAGACCGGCCATGGCGCCGATGAAGGTCGCGAGGTACGCGTAGAAGCGACGACGCGGTGCGTCGGGATGCTCACGGTTATTCTCGCTCATATAGGGAATCGAATAGATCACGACAAGCAGGCCGATACCCACAAAGGCGGGCGCGAGCAGCGTGCTCATGCGATCGAAGGTGAATCCCATGACGAGGGTCTGCCCAAACGAGATCAGGGGGACCTGCGTGTCGGGCATGCCGGCGCCAGCGAAATTCGCGGCGAGGGCGATGGTGCAGACCGTCGAGACGGCGGCACCCAAAACGCTGAACCACTTGGCGTACGGACGGGGGAACAGGGCGACGAGCACCGAGGCCACCATCGGGGCCGCGATAGCGACCAAGCCGAGAAGGGACAGACTGACTGCAAATGACATTGTTTCTCCCTTCTCCTACACGCCGACGACCACGAAGACAAACGCCAGAACGGCGATGCCCACGACGGCCCAGGTCTGATTGCCAAGCACCTTAAAACGCGAGCGCGAGCAGGAGTTCTCGATCACGCCGCATACGACAAAATCGATCAGGCACTTCACCAGGAAGATGACTGCACCCAGAACAGCGGCGGCGCCCACGGTCGCGGGCTCGCCCCAGGGGACGAAGATCGCGCAGAACCAGGCGACGACCAGGACCTGCTTCATGGACATGGCGAGCTTGGCCATCGCAAGCGACGGGCCGGAAAGCTCGGCGAGCGGGCCCTCCTGAAGCTCCTGCTCGGCCTCGGCCTGATCAAACGGCAGCTTGCCGAGTTCCATGTAGCAGGCAATCGCAAAGGCGATACCGGCGAGGATTACGGCGACCGGCGCGTCGATGGCGCCCGTCATGATGTGCTGACCCATGGTGGCGATGTCGGTGGAACCGCACACCAGGGCGGCGGCAAACAGCGCCAGCAGCATGGACGGCTCGATGAGCACGCTCATGAGCAGCTCGCGGACGCCGCCGATACCGGCGTAGGCGTTGGACGAATCCACGCCGCCGAGGGCGAAGAAGAAGCGGGCGAGCGCCAGGCTGTACATGATGGTGATGGCGTCGCCAAAGACCGGGATGGGGCTTTGCGCCGTAAAGAGCGGCAGGCCCATCGCGAGCATAAAGGCGACGGCGAAGAACAGCGGCGGCATAATGCGCAGCGCAAAGCTCGCGTCCTCGCTCTGGGACTCGGGGCGCGCAAAGAGCTTGGCCAGGTCGCGATAGTCCTGCATGATGCTGGGGCCGCGACGGTTGTGCATCTTGGCGCGGATCACGCGGCCGAGACCGGAGAAGAACGGCGCGACGGCCATGACGACCACGCCCTGCAGAACGGCAAGTACGATGTTGTTCATGCTCTCCCCTCCTTAACCCATTTGCACGGCGAGCACGAGGAACACCACGAGTGCCGCGACGATGTAGCAGATATAGATGCTGTAGTTGCCACCCTCGAGCTTAGTCGCGAGGTCGGCGAGCTTCTCGACACCCTTATGCGGGGCATCGACGAGAACCTTGTCGGGTACGGGCTCCACAGCCTCGGCCACACCGGTGAGCTTCTGGAAGAAGTGTGCGATGGACCAGCAGACGGCCGTGCAGCGGTCGCGCAGCGTGTAGAGCGGCTGCATAAACCAGGACACCTCGGAGGCAAAGGTCGTGGCCACGACGGGCATATGCTCGTTGGGAGCATAGCCACATGCCCACGGCTGGGACTTCTGCACCTTGCCGACGGTCTTGAGCTTGCGATAACCACAGGCAAGGCCGACGAGCACCACGAGCGCAATAGCGATCGCGGGCGTGGAGGTGGCAGCGCCGGAGTACTGGTTCATGAGCTCCATGCCCTCGGCGGCAAACACGCCACCGTACGGATGCAGCACGGACGCGGCGACATCGACCAGCACGGGCGCGATCACGGGAGCGCCAATGCCCAGCACGACGCAGATGGCCGCGAGCAGGCCCTGCGCAAACACCATGGGGGCGGGAACCTCCTTGGCCTTGGCCGCGGCCTCGGAGCGGGGCGCGGAGGCAAAGGAGACGCCATAGGCCTTGACGAAGCACGTGACAGCCAGAGCGCCGGTAATGGCAAGCGCGACGGCAGCGAACACGGCCACAATCATGACGGCCTTGTCGCCCTGCATGGCGGCGTTAAACAGCGACTGGTAGGTAAACCACTCGGACACAAAGCCGTTGAAGGGCGGGATGGCCGAGATGGCAAGCGCGCCAACGAGAAAGCAGATGGCCGTTGCCGGCATACGACGGAACAGACCGCCCATCTTCTCCATATTGCGCGTACCCGTGGAGTACAGCAGCGCACCGGCGCCCAAGAACAGCTCGCCCTTAAACATCGCGTGGTTAAACGTGTGGTAGAGGGCGGCCATCAGAGCCAGGACGGCGATGCCGACCGAGTTGAGTGCCATGGCGGCCATGGAGGCGCCGACGCCGAGCAGAATGATGCCGATGTTCTCGACGGAGTGATAGGCCAGCAGGCGCTTGATGTCATGCTCCTGCAGGGCGAAGGCCACGCCGAGGACCGACGAGATCGCACCGAAGACCATGACCATAAGGCCCCACCAGACCTGAACGCCCGAGGCGGAGAGCAGGTCGAGGCCCACCTTGAGGATGCCGAAGATACCGATCTTGATCATGCCGCCGGACATGAGGGCCGACACGTTGGACGGCGCCTCGGGATGTGCCTTGGGCAGCCAGCCGTGCAGCGGGATGATACCGGCCTTGGCGCCAAAGCCAAAGAAGGCGAGCACAAAGCACACGGATGCGACCGCGGGGCTAAACTGCGTAGCGCGGAAATCCGCAAAGGCAAACGAGCCGCCCGCGAAGTTGGTCATGGTGAGGAAGCTCGCCATGATGAGCACAAAGCCCACGTGCGCGATCACAAAGTAGAGCCAACCGCCATGGATGGAGTTCTCGTTCTCCTCGATCACGACCAGGAAGTACGAGGTCAGCGACATGAGCTCAAAGGCGACCAGGAACCAAAACACATTGTCGGCGGTGATGACGAGCATCATGGACGCCACGAAGGTGTTAAAGAAGAAGCCGGCGCGGCCCTTTTTGCCCGGGTACTCATCAAAGTAGTTGAGACCGTAGATCGAGCCGGCAAACGCGAGCACCGAGATGAGTGCCACGAACAGGCCGGACAGCTGATTGAGCAGCAGCTGGAAATGGGCAAACGGGAAGAACACGATGGTGTCGACCGACGTGACATCGCCCAGCACGGCCTGGATACCGGCCGCAAACGAAAGCACCGCGGCGACGGCGCCGATAAGGCAGCCGGCGGTCTTGGCGGCGTTATCGGCCTTGATCAGCAGAACCGAGGCGAGCGCACCGATGCACGAGACGGCAAGCGATGCGATAAACAGCGTCATGCTATCCATTGTTTACGCTCCCTTCTGCTTTCTCGGACAGGCCCTGGGCCACAGCGGTAACGTCGACGACCGGACCGTTTTCGATCGAGCGCAGGCGCTTGGCCTCGTCAAGCTCGCGATCGGCCGCGCCGCCCATGACGGTCAGCGCCTTGGTGGGGCACGCCGCCACACAATGCGGGCCGTCCGGATCGAAGGCGCACAGGTCGCACTTGACAGCGCAGGTGTACTGACCAGGAGCCCACGTAAGCAGGCTGCTCAGGGACTTAGGATACGAAGGCGTCGGGTCGCACATGCCTGCGACACCGGCGATAGACGTGCCATCGGGATGGATGGCTCCGAAGGGGCACGCGATGGCGCACAGCCTGCACCCGATACACTCCTGCTCCTTGACGTGGATGCGATCGCCATCGTGCTCGATGGCATTCACCGGGCAAACCTCGGCGCAGGGGGCACCCTCGCAATGGTGGCAGGCAAGGGCGGCCGAAATACCGCCGGTCTTCACGAGCGCCAGACGCGGCGTATCCTGAAGACCCTGCATCCGGTGGGCGTCGGCACAGGCGGACTGGCATGTTCCGCAGCCGATGCACCTCTCCGGGTTGATGTCGATGAAGCGGTTCATCCCCACTTCCTTTCAAAATAACGGGCCGGGCTCCCGAACGTACGGGACGCCCGGCCCAAATAGCCAACGAGAACGGGACTACACGATTTGATTCACGTGCGTCTCGTCGTCGAACTTGGCGGCGCCAGGCTCAACGTCCTGGGGAGCGGCGGCGTCCACCAGAGCCTGCTTGAGCTCGGTGTACTGACGCTCGACCTCGCCCTCTGCCCAGACCTGGTCGGCGATAGCGTCGACCTGGCAGGCGGAGAACTTGTCCTCGGGCGTATGCGAGACCGGGTCGACCTTGTGCATGGTCAGCTCGTTGCACTTGCCGATCCACCACTGGTAGGTCATGTAGACCGTGCCCTTGTTGATGCGATCGCTAATGTCGGCGCGACTGTATACCTGGCCGCGGCGGCTGTGAATCGAGACGATGTCGCCGTTCTTGATGCCGCGCGCCTGGGCGTCCGCGGGATTCATGCGGACAAAGCCGGGCTCGTCGGCAAGCAGCGCCAGCGTCTTGCAGTTGCCGGTCATCGAGCGGCAGCTGTAGTGGCCGACCTCGCGGACGGTGCACAGGATGAGCGGGTACTCATCGTCGGGAAGCTCGGAGGGCGCCTCCCAGTCGTGCGCCATCAGGTTGGCGCGGCCGTCCTTGGTGGTGAACTTGCCACCAGCGAACATGTCGGGCGTACCGTGGTCGTTCACATCGGTGCTCTTGACCGGCCACTGGGCGTAACCGCCCTCGGGAGCCATCTTCTCGTAGGTTGCGCCCACAAAGTTGGGGCACAGGCTAATGCACTCGTTCCAGATCTGCTCGGTGTTGTCGTAGTGCATGGGATAGCCCATGCGCGTAGACAGGTCCGCGAAGATCTCCCAGTCGTGGCGGCACTCGCCCTTGGGCGGAACGGCCGCGTCAAAGTGCTGGAAGCTACGGTCGGATGCGGTAAAGACACCCTCGTGCTCGCCCCAAGAGGTAGCGGGCAGGATGACGTCGGCGAGCATGGTCGTCTGCGTCATAAAGATGTCCTGGCAAATGAACAGATCCAGCTCGGAGAGCGTCTTGCGCATACCGGCCGAATCGGGCTCGGTCTGCACCGGGTCCTCGCCGTAGTTATAGAAGCAGTGCACCTTGCCCTCACCGACCAGGTGGCCCAGGTCGGTGAGCTTGTAGCCCTCCTCGAGCGGGAGCTTTTCCTCGGGCACGCCCCAAGCCTTGGCAAACTTGGCGCGCACTGCCGGGTCGGTGACCTTCTGGTAGCCAGGGTACAGGTTGGGCAGCATGCCCATATCGCAGGAGCCCTGGACGTTATTCTGGCCACGCACGGGCGCGAGACCGGAATTGGGTTTGCCGATCTGGCCGGCAACGCAGGCGATGGAGGCGATGGTGTGCACCGTCTTCAGGTTCTGCTTCTGCTGGCATACGCCCATGCCCCAGCCAATGATGGCAGAGGGCTTCGCCGTGGCGTACATCTCGGCAGCTTGGTGGATCAGCGCGGGCTCGACACCCGTGATGTCCTGTACAGATTCGGGAGTGTAGTTCTTGATGGTCTCCCACCACTCGTCAAAGCCGTTCGTGTGCTCGGCGACGAATTCCTTGTCGTAGAGGCCATCGTTGACCAAGCAGTTGGCAAAGGCATTGAGGAACGCAACGTTGCAACCGTTCTTGATCGGAAGGTAGAGGTCGGCGATACGCGCGGTTTCGATATGGCGCGGATCGGCGACGATGATCTTGCAACCCTTTTCTTTGGCTCGCACGATACGCCTTGCGACGATGGGGTGCGAATCGGCAGGGTTATAGCCGAAGAGGAAAATGCAGCCCGCATCCTCCATACCGGGGATGGAGCATGACATGCAACCTGAACCAACCGTGTCCATCAGACCGAGGACAGTAGGGCCGTGTCAAGTACGGGCGCAGTTGTCTACGCTGTGGGTGCCGATGCACGCACGCGTAAACTTCTGCATGACGTAGTTCGCCTCATTGCCGCCGCCTCGCGAAGAGCCGGTAGTCATGACAGCGTTAGGACCATATTCGTCAATTATGGCCTGCATCTTAGATGCGGTGAAATCCAGTGCCTCGTCCCAGCTTACGCGCTCAAGATCCGCGCCCTTGGTGCGGCGGATCATCGGGTGCAGTACGCGAGGAGTCAAGATCTTGGTGTCGTTGATGAAGTCGTAGCCGCTCATGCCCTTAAGGCACAGCTCGCTCTGGTTGGTGATGCCGTTGAGCGGTTCGGTGCCCACGACCTGGCCGTTTTGGACCAAGAGGTTAAACTGGCAACCGGCGCCGCAGTACGGGCAAATCACTTTATGCTTCTCCATGACACCCTCCTTCCTTTCTCTGCTACCGAATACTCGGTACTTATTTGACAATCATTGGGCCTGTCGCCCCGACGCTTACGCCTCGTTTTCGATGGTGGCGCGGGCACGCTCGGCAGTCAGTTCTGCCAGGCGCTCATCGTCTACCAGGGTGAGACCCTTGGTCGGGCACGCCTCGGCACACGCCGGACCGCCGGGACGGTCCACGCACAGGTCGCACTTAAGCACGAAGCTCTTAGTCTGCGAACCCACGCGAACGTCGCCCATCAAGACGGGGACCTGCGTGGTCGCCACGCTCACGGCGCCAAAGGGGCATGCCATGACGCAGCTCTTGCAGCCGATGCAGTTGTCCTCGTTGACGCCGATGCGATGGTTCTTTGGATCAAAGAACAAGGCGCCCGTAGGACAGGCCTTCGCGCACGGGGCATCCTCGCAATGATGGCAAGCCACCGGTGCGGAGATCTCGTACGTACGCGTCACGCGCAGGCGCGGCGCGGCGATGTTGCCGGGAATATCGTGTGCCTCGATGCACGCCGCCATACAGGTTTGGCACCCAATGCAGCGTGAGGAATCAGCCACGACTAGTTTATTGCCCATGTTGTTCACTCCCTCCTGAATCCCATGCCGGAGAGACCCTGCCGACGTTGCCCCGGACCGCCCGTGGTCCGGCATCGGCGTATCGAGCGCATGCGGCGAAACAGGCACTTCGATAGAATTCCTCCAACGATATACAGGTTAAATATACGCAGTTGCAGGGGGCAAACTTGAGCATAGGCCCTGCAATACGGGTGTATTGCAGGGGTTTTGGCAGGTTGGAATTATTCTCTAAAAGCTATAAAGGTGAGTGTATTACATGCGTACATCCAGGGGAGATTTCACGCTCGTTTATAAAGGATGTAATACGTTTGATATATATTTCGCGCTCATTTACTTGAGTGCAATAAAGCAGTGGTTATAAGATTGCCTATTATTAGCCAATGTTGTAATTGACCATTCATATTGCACGCTCATTAAGGGGGCCAGTGATGTCATCGACGCAAAAACGAGCCATCCTGCAAGTGCGCATTCGCGAAGAGGACAAACAGCATGCCGAGCGCCTCTACGACGCCATGGGCACATCGCTCGCCGAGGCTGTCCGCCTTTTTGTCGCGCAGAGCATTTTGATGCGCAAGCTTCCCTTTCAGCCGGTCGCCGTGCGCTCAAAGGACGGCACCGCCGCCTATGGATCGCTCAAAGCATATGGAGACCCCAATCGCCGCTCCGAGGAGCGCAATGCCTGGATTGAGTACCTTGCTACAGAATGCGACGATTCGATTTTGGGTCCCGAGGAAGTAGATATCCATGAGTAGCACCATCATCGACGAGACCGTCATCCTGCGCTACCTGCTCAATGACGACGAAGTTCTATCACCGCGCGCCGCCAAGGTCATCGCCACGCGCACCGCTCGTGTCTATCCCGAAATCATCACGCGCGTCGTGGTCACGCTGCGCGACGTCTATAAGGTTCCCCGCGTTGAAATTGCTGCGGCCATGAAGAAGCTGCTCGATGACGTCATGGTCGACGAGCCCACCGTTGTCTCCCTTGCTATCAAACTCTTTGGCAAGACCCATATGGACTTTACCGACTGCCTCCTCGCAGCCCGAACCGCCATCTACAACGATGATGTCGTGAGCTTTGGCAAACCCATCATCCAAGGCATGATCGATTACCGCCGCCAGCGCCAAACCGCTGCCGACGCTCGCGACCGCGCCGCCGAAGCCCGCAGCCGAAGCACCGACTCCACCATCGACAAACTCCGCCACCGCCCCCGCAGCTAACCCCATCCGCATCTGAGTTGCGGTGAAATAGTTCCTGGTTTTAGGCTTATTCGAGCTTTTCAGGAACTATTTCACCGCAACTTTCTGTAAGGGTGGTTTTTAGTGCCGCCGAGGGGCACTAATCAACCGTTTGCCGATATGTTTGGCTCCGACTCATGACTCTGACCTGCCCCGTCAAGCTTTTGGTCAGTTCATGGCAAGGTCTGGCGGACCAAATATGGGATAGCGTAGTGCCATTCACTCCCCCTCGAGACCATGGGGTCGAAAATGAGTCATGATAAACGCTGTTCCAAATCGCAAGCAGAGCTATTCTTCCGGTTATTCGAGGCCCATCATGGCGGGCATCTGTTTGTAGCTACCAAAAAATGGGATGAACGCTGTGCCTACGCGCTCATGCAAAAAGAGATGATTATTCGACTCTACAACCATGTCTACGCTGATCCCGCGTATTGGAATGACCTCGGCGTCGAAGATCGCATCTTTCAATTGGCATCCGCTATTGCGGTCGTTGAACCGGATGCCGTGTTTTGTGGAGCAACGGCGGCACTGCTCTATGGCGTCGGTTCTGCATATTCCCTTCTCGACAAGGTGCAAGTGCTGCTGCCGCGTTCCACCAGACGCAATATGTACGAATTCGTTGAATACCGACGCTGGCGGGCGGGCAACGTATGGCAGCTCGGCCCGTTTACGTTAACGGATCCATATCGCACGGTGGTCGACATCGCCCGAACGAGCGCTTTTCGATATGCACTAGGCTATGTCGACGGGCTGGCTCGTGAGTACGGTGTCGAGCGTGAAGAATTGCGTGCATATGCACAAGCGAACTGCCGCGGACTGCACGGCATTGCGCGCGCATTTAACGTTTTTGAACACATGGATGGCAGATCGGATAACGGTGGAGAATCCGAAGCACGGGCGGCAATGATTCTGGCGGGAGTTGCCACTCCCGAACTTCAGGTTGAAATCACTCGACCGGGAAACGCCGGCTATTATTTGGCAGATTACGGCTGGCAGATGCCAAACGGCTCTTGGATGCTGGCTGAGCTGCATGGACTAGGCAAGTTTGAGGACGATGCCCAAAATGATCCGGAACATACTGCGGCAAAAACCTATCGAGATGCCCTCATGCGCGACGCGAACCTGCGTGCCATGGGCCACAACGTCATTCATTTCAAGCTCTCAGACACCTACGATGTCAAAGCGTTCGGCTCCATGATGCGCGGCTACGGTATACCAACCACAAAACCCTACGCAGACTCCTGACCGGCTGACCCCATCTTCTCGACAACAGAACCCATCATCGAACCAGCCCGCTCGGCCTCAATAAGTTGCGGTGAAATAGTTCCTGGATAACAGCTTTTGTGGCTAATCCAGGAACTATTTCACCGCAACTTAGAAGGGGATGTGGGGTCCCCGGCATGTATATGAAAACGGCTCTGGTCCCAAAAGGAGCCAAAGCCGTTAAAGATATCCTATGGAGCGGGCGACGGGAATCGAACCCGCGTCATCAGCTTGGAAGGCTGGGGTTCTACCATTGAACTACGCCCGCAAGATATGGTCGGGACGACAGGATTTGAACCTGCGACATCCTGCTCCCAAAGCAGGCGCGCTACCAAACTGCGCCACGTCCCGAAGGTGTTGAGCAGCTAAGGTCTAAACCTTGCGTGTCCCAAAGCGAAGGAAATTATAGGGGAGACTCCCCGCCTGTGCAAGCGCAGAAACCCTAGCTCCTCGAATGTACGACAAACTTGCTGTGGAGCAGACCGATCACAAACGCCACCACGGCAACCGGCGCCCACGCGGCACCGATGTCTGCCAGGGGTAGCGCATCAAACGGCAGCCACGCGCCCGCAAAGAACGCATCGCGGACCGAGGTGATCACGCTCTGCACGGCAACCACGCCGCCGACCCAGACCCACACCTGCGGATGAGCGTCGCAAAAGCCGTGTACCAAACCCATGAGGACCAGCACGATGGCGACGGGATACAAGGCGTTGAGCATGGGCACCGAGAACATGAGGATCACGTCGAGGCCCACGTTGGAGAGCACGCACGAAAACGCTGCGAACACAAAGGCGAGAATCGCAAAGGGACGGCGCATGGCCTCCTCGGAGGCCTCCGCTCCCCCTTTAACCACATACGTTTCGCAGAAGTAACGCGCGCAGCAGCTGATGAGGCCGATGCACACGTTCATGCAGGCGAGGAAGAAGATGGCGAAGACCACGACCGTGCCGGCAAGCCCAAAGTGCATGGAGGCCGAGCGGGCGAGAATGGCGGCGCCGTTGGTGGCGTCGGACATCACGGTGCCGAGCTGCATACCGGCAAGGGCCAAACCGCAGTAGATGACAGCCATGAGCACGCCGGCGATCACACCGGAGCGCGAAATCTCAAAGGCCACGCGCTTGTCATCGGTAACACCCAACTCGTGGATGGTCTCGGCGATGATGATGCCGAAGGCGAGCGACGCAAGCAGATCCATGGTCTGATAACCGGTCAAAAAGCCCTGCACGGTAGCACCGGCATTGTAGGGAGTCTGCGGCGCGGCAGCCGGTCCCAGCGGCGAGATCACGGCAGCACCCACGACCAGCACGATGAGCGCAATGAGCGCGGGGCCCGTAATGCGCCCGAGCACGCGCGTGATAACGCCCGGACGCAGCGTGAGCGCAAACGCGACGACAAAGAAGCCAACGGCAAACACCAGGCGAGCCGTGCCGAGCGAAACGCCCTCGGGCAGTAGCGGCACCAGCATCTCGAAGGCCGTAGAGCTTGTGCGCGGAATGGCCAGGCACGGGCCGATGGCCAGATACACCGCCGCAACGAAGAATTCGCCAAACTTAGGATGCACGCGCCCAGCCAGCTCGCGGGCCGTGCCGGCGAGCGCGACGGCGATAAATCCCATAACAGGCAGACCGATAGCGGCAATCAAAAAGCCGATCATGGCAAGCGGCGTGGCCGTGCCGGCCTGAAGTGCCAGCAATGGCGGAATGATGAGGTTACCGGCGCCAAAGAGCATCGAGAACAGCGCAATGCCGACGGTAACGACATGGTCGGAGCGCAGACCGCGCGGTGCGGATGAGGCCATAGGCACACCTTTCGGGTCGAAACAAAAACGGGACGGGCAAAAGACCCGTCCCGCAAGTATAAACGGTCTAGCAGCTTTAGCAGGCTAAATCGCACAGAGCATCGATAGCCGTGTCGACTTCTTCGGTAGTGTTGAAATACCCAAACGAGAAGCGGACGACACCCTGGCGCTCGGTACCTAACGCGCGGTGCATGAGCGGAGCGCAATGGGCGCCGGGGCGCGTCGCAATCCCCCACCCTTGCATGAGCGCATCCGAGATCTCGGCAGAGTCGACATCTCCCACGTTAAGCGAAACGATCGCCGAGCGCGTCGGCTGGTCAAAGGCACCGTAGAGCTTAATCCCCGGAATCTCGCGCACACCGGAAAGGAAGCGATCAGCGAGTGCGCGCTCGTGGGCAGCAATCGCCTCGACCCCACCCTGGGCCGCGATATAGTCGAGGCCGGCAGAAAGTCCCGCGATACCGTGGCCGTTGAGCGTGCCCGCCTCAAGGCGCGTGGGCCACTCAAGCGGCTGCAACGCATCGAAACTGTGCACGCCCGTGCCGCCCATGGCCCACGGCGCCACGTCAATGCCCTCTGCCACGGCCAGGCCGCCGGTCCCCTGCGGACCCATGAGCCCCTTGTGGCCGGTAAAGCACACAATGTCGAGCCCCATGGCCTGCATATCGATATGCGCCGTACCGGCAGACTGCGAGGCGTCGACGATCACCAGCGCACCGGCCGCATGGGCCATGGCCGCCACGCGCGCAATGTCGACCGCGTTGCCGGTCACATTGGAGGCGTGCGTCACCACCACAGCACGCGTACCGG
>CABUMU010000047.1 GCA_902492855.1 uncultured Collinsella sp.
TGGATTCGAACCAGCGACCCCTTGACCCCCAGTCAAGTGCGCTACCAAGCTGCGCCACGTCCCGAAGCTTTTGTTTGTTGCTCTGCTCTCGCTCGCAACAGGGAGTATATTAACCCGAAACTTTGCCCTTGTGCAAGAACTTTTTTAAATATTTTGAAGCAAGTCCAAAATTGTATCTGCGAGCTGGGGTTTTGTTAGCACGGGAAGTTCTTGCGTACCCGTTGTGCTCACAATCCAGGCCTTGTTAGTGTCGGTTCCAAAGCCCGAATCGGCGCGCGAGACATCGTTGGCGATAATGGCATCGCAGCCCTTGCGGGCCAATTTGCGCTCGGCGTACTCGACAACGTTATCGGTCTCGGCCGCAAATCCGATTACGCACCGCTCGCCCTTCTGGCGCGAGAGCTCGGCCAAAATATCGACCGTTTCGACAAGCTCGATGCGATCCAGGCGTTCGTTGGCCTTTTTGAGCTTATGGTCCGCAGGGGTGGCGGGGGTATAGTCGGCGACGGCGGCCGCACAAATTGCCGCATCGGCCGTCTGGAAGGCGCTGAGCGCTGCCTGCAGCATTTCAGCGGCGGTCTGCACGCGCACGCACTCCACGCCGCGGGGGACATCGAGCGATGTCGGTCCCAGCACAAGCTTGACCGCAGCACCGCGGCGAGCGGCCTCCCCTGCCAGGGCGATGCCCATCTTGCCTGATGAGCGGTTGCCAATGAATCGCACCGGGTCGATTGGTTCGTGCGTGGGGCCGGCAGTGATGACGACGCGCTTGCCTGCCAGGTCCTGAGGCACGGGTTTGAGCACCTCACAGACAGCCTCGACGATGTCCTCGGGCTCGCTCATGCGTCCCGTGTCCACGTCGCCGCAGGCAAGGTAGCCGCTGCCGGGTCCCACAACATGGACACCGCGCTCGCGCAGCGTGGCCATGTTGGCCTGCGTCGCCGGCGCCTTCCACATGCCGTTGTTCATAGCGGGTGCGATCACGATGGGTTGCGGCGTTGCAAGCAGCGTGGTGGAGATAAGGTCATCGGCGATGCCGGTGGCCATCTTGGCGATGATATTGGCCGTCGCGGGCGCCACGACCACCAGGTCGGGTTCCTGCGCCAGCGAAATGTGGTGGATGGGGTCGGAGGGATCGTCGAATAGGCCCACGGCAACGGGCTCGTTGGTGAGCGCACGGAAGGTGAGCGGGCCCACAAACTCCGTGGCATGCTCGCTCATAACGACCTTGACGCGCGCACCGCGCTTTTGCAGCAGGCGCACGATATTGCATGACTTATAGGCGGCGATCCCGCCGGTAATGCCCAGCAGGATCGTTTTTCCCTCAAGTTGCATTGAATTGTTGGATGCCGCCATCGTTTAAGCTTCCTTGCTCGGGAGTACCAGGAGGCGGTGGCAGTACGGGCAGTGCGTAATCTCGCTACCGTCGTGGTTGAGGTCGCTCATGGACGATGCCTGCAGCGCGGTGTGGCAGACTGTGGGGATGTTGCCCTGGATGGTCTCGACGGCCAGGCCGCGGAACTGCTTGAGCAGACGCTCGTAGTCGGTGAGCACGTCGGCCGGCAGCGTGGCGGCAAGCGCGGTGCGTTCCTTAGTGGCGGCGTCAATCTGAGCCTGCAGGTCGGCAGCCTTAGTGCGGGCGGCCTTGGTATCGGCCTTCACGCCCTCCTCGAACTTGGCGATAATTGCCTGTGCGCGGGTCTCGCGGTCGAGCGCCTCCTTATGGGCGAAAACGACATCCTTGCGGGTGTGCTCAATCTTGTCCAGACGCTTGGCCAGGGTGGCGAGTTCATTCTCCAGGTCCTGAACCTCGCGGTAGTCGGAGCCGTCGACATGGCGCTTCTTGGCAGCCTCGATGGCGTTGTTGGTCTGAATCTCGGTGGTGTTGAGATCGTCGAGCTCAATGTCCAGATCCTTGCGCTGGGCGTAGAGCTTGGTCATCTCGGACTTGAGCTTCACATAGGTCTTGCGCTTGGAAGCGAGCTCCTTGAGCTCCGGCATATTGGCAAGTTCGCTCTTGTTGCGGGCGAGCTCCAAATCGATCTGTTGCAGCTTGAGTAGCGTAGCGCCGGCGCTCATAAGTTCTCTCCTTTTGTCACAGTCCACCATTGGCAAGGGTTCAGTATTTTAATCGCATGACGGGGGTCGACCCCGGCGTCAACTGCAGAGTTCATCAATATATCAACGAACGGCTCCTCGGAGCGGTCGTGGCCGAGCAAGATCACCGGTAGCCCACGCAAGGCAAGGTCCTGCGCCACGTGGTAGCCCGCTTCGCCCGTCACGACAACGTCCGCGCCCGCGGCGATGGCGAGCTCTCCAAAGTCGCCCAGGGAGCCGCCCAAAATGGCGACGGTGCGGCACGGGCGATCGGCTTCGCCCCACACACGCGGGTCGCTGCCAAATGTCGTTGCGGCACGGGCGGCGAGGTCACGCAGGCTGCAGGGGTCGTCGAGGGTCGCGAGTGCACCCAGGCCGGTGAGTTCAGGCTCGTCCACATGTTCCAGCGAGCTCATGGGCTCAGCGCCCAGCAGCTCGCTCAGGCAGGTGCGCGCCTCGTGTGAGCGGTCCAGATTGGTATGGAGCGAAATGATGCTCACGCCGCAACGCGCTGCCTCGTAGAGCGCCGCGCTGCATTGGGGGCGCGTGGCATCCGCCGGACAAAAGGCCTCGGGTGCCTTGATGTATATAGGATGATGCGTCAGCAGCACGTTGGCGCCGGCTTCTTGTGCGCGGCGAACATTAGCCTCGGTCGCATCGAGCGCGCAGACAACGCCGGTAATCTCCACGGCAGGGTCGCCCACGGATAAGCCTACGTGGTCCCAGGGCTCGGCATCCGTCATGGGATAGCGTGCCAGCAGGGCACGCTCGAGCTCGGCGACGATCATGCGGCACCCACGATCGAGAGCAGCGTCTGGGCAAACTCGTCCAAATCGCCCGGGTCCACACGGTCATCGAAGGAGATACGCAGTGCACCCAGGGCCTGTTCGTGGCCAATACCCATGGCGCTTAGAACATGGCTGGGGTCCATACTGCCGCTCGAGCATGCCGAGCCTGCCGATACCTCAAAGCCGGCGGCGTCGAGCTTGACGATGAGCTCCTCGGAGTCCATGCCGTCGACGTAGATCGAAACCATACCCGGCAGACGATCGGCCTGTGCGTAGTCGCCCATGGTGGCATGAATACGCGGATGAGCCGTAAGCGTGGCGTAGAGCTTGTCGGATAAGGCCTGCAGTGTTGTACGCTCCTGGGCAACATTCGGTAACAGCGCGGAAGCGGCAGCGGCAAAGGCCAGCTGCGTGCGCAGGTCCTGCGTGCCGGCACGTCGTCCGGCTTCCTGTCCTCCGCCAAAGATGCGCGGGCGCAGCGGGGTGCGGGTCTTAACGTAGAGCGCGCCGGATGCCACAGGACCGCCAATCTTGTGGGCAGCGACGGACATGGCATCGACGCCCAGCTCTGTGACATCGAGCGGAATATGCAAGTAGCCTTGGATGGCATCGGTATGAAACAGGGCGCCGGCAGCATGTGCGGCGGCGGCCAGCTCGCGGATGGGCTGCACCACGCCGGTCTCGTTGTTGGCAACCATGATGCTCACGAGCGCCACGTCGTCGCCTAGTAGCTCGACAAGCGTGGCAGGCTCAATGTAGCCCATGCGGCAGGGCTGCACCAGGTCGACGGTAAAGCCGGCGGCACGCAGCAGCGGCAGGTTGTCCAGGATCGAATCGTGCTCGATGGCAGATACGATAACGCGGTTACGCTTGCGGTCGCGCTGACGAGCGCCCTCGGCAAGACCGAGGAGCGCCAGCTGGTTGGCCTCGGTGCCGCCGTTGGTCAGGACGATCTCGGACGGGCGAACGCGTGCGCCAAAGCTGCGGGCGATCTCGCGACGTCCGGCCTCCAGGCGCGCGGCGGCCTTGCGACCGAGCGAGTGCAGCGAGTTGGGGTTGACGCCCGCAAGCTCACTATCGTCGTATTCGCGCTGCGCAAGGAGCGCCTCGGCGCGCATGGGCGTCGAGGCGGCATAGTCAAGATTCACGGGTATGCGGTTTTGACCTGCGGTCATAAGGATTTATGCCTCCTGTGCAGCCTCATTGCCCAGCTTCTGCAGCAGCGCAACTTCGGCGGCGGGATCTTCGGACTTAAATACGGCGGAGCCGGCCACCAGAACATCGGCACCGGCCTTAACGACCTCGGCGATGTTTTTGGAAGAGATGCCGCCGTCGACCTCGATGAGGGGCGAAACGCCGTGGCGCTCACACATGGCCTTGAGCTCGTGCAGTTTGGCGATGGTGCCGGGGATAAAGCTCTGGCCGCCAAAGCCGGGGTTCACGCTCATGAGCAGCACCATGTCAACAATGTCGATGATGCTATCGAGCACGCAGACGGGCGTGGCGGGGTTGAGCACCACACCGGCCTTGACGCCGCGCTGCTGCAGATGCGTGAGCGTGCGGTGCAGGTGCGTGGAAGCCTCGTAGTGCACGGTGATCATGTCGGCACCGGCGTCGGCGTACCAATCAACGGTCTCGTCGGGGTTCGACACCATCAGGTGCGCGTCGACCGGTACATCGGTGGAGCGCTTGACGGCCTTGAGGATGTCGACGCCAAAGGTGAGGTTGCCGGTAAAGTGACCGTCCATAACGTCGAAGTGCACGTAGTCGGCACCGGCGATCTTGTCGAGCTCGCCCTTGAGGTTGGCCATGTCGGCCGAAAGGATGGACGGAGCGATTTTGATGGAACCCATGGTAGAAGCCTTTCTGCGCTAGTCGGTGAGTCCGTAGAACTCTTGAGAAGGGACGCGTTCGGTAAGAATCTCGAGCGCCCTATCCAAAGTAACACCGTTGTAGAGCGTTTGCTCCACGGCAAAGGTGAGCGGAATGTCTACGCCCAGTGAACGGGCAAGCTCGCTCACGCTGCGGGCCGCGACGGCGCCCTCGACAACCATATGCGTGCGCGTCTGATACTCGTCGAGCGACACGCCGTGGGCAAACTCGTAGCCAAAGGTGCGGTTGCGCGAATGCTCCGAGGTGCAGGTGGCAATGAGGTCACCCATGCCGGCAAGTCCCATGCAGGTCATAGCTTGACCGCCGCGGGCATGCACCAGACGGCTAATCTCGGCCAGGCCGCGCGTCATGATGAGGGCGAGCGTGTTGTCGCCGGCACCGGTGCCGGCGGAGATGCCGCACACGATGGCGATGACATTTTTCATGGCGCCGCAAACCTCGACACCGGTCATGTCTTGCGACAGATAGATGCGGAAGGCCGTGGACAGGAGCAGGTCCTTAAAGGTCTCCCCTATCTGCGGATCTTTGCTGGCGATGACGGCGGCAGAAAGCCCGCCGCGGCAGATCTCCTCGGCATGGTTGGGGCCCGAGAGCGCCGCCACGCGCGCCTCGTTGCCGATCTCGCTGGCGATGACCTCGCTCATGAGCAGGCCGGATTCGGGCTCAATGCCCTTGGTGAGGCAGAGCACCGGGGTATTGGCTGCGATAAAGGGCGCGGCCTGGTGGCACACGCTGCGAAGGTGCGTCGAAGGAACGGCGAAGATGATGGCCTCGGCGCCGTCGAGCGCCTGTACCAGGTCCGTGGTGGCGACGACGTTGCCGGGCAGCTCGTAGCCCACCAAATACCGGGGGTTGCGGTGCTCGCCATTGATGCCGGCGGCCGTCTGCTCGCTGTGGGCCCACATGGTCACGCGCTCGGCTCGCGCGGCGGCAAGGCCGGCGACGGCGGTTCCCCAGGAGCCGGAGCCAATCAGCGCAACATTCATGACTCTCTCCTACTTATCGTCGGGCTCGGTGACGCGCTTGGTAAACGAGAGCTTGGATTCCTTGCCGGTCATGAGCTTTTTGATGTTCGCACGATGGGCCCACACCACGGTGATGCCGATCATCGCCATGCAAAACTTAAGTCCCAGGCTGCTGTACGGAAAGACCGCGCAGGCAGCGATGGGAAGACCGATGGCAGCGGCAAGCGAGCCCACCGACACAAACTTGGTGATGGCGACGGCCACGATAAACATGCCCAGCAACGACAGGCCAATAGGCCAGTACCAGGCGAGGATGACGCCCAGACCAACCGCGATACCCTTGCCGCCATGGAAATTGAGGTAGGGCGAGAAGATATGGCCCCACACAGCTGCCAGGCAGATGACGCCGAGCATCCAGTCGCCGGCGGCGCCGGGGGCCATAATGCTCACGGGGAAGCCATAGCCCAAGTCGGCGATAAGCGGACGCGCGATAAGGACGCAGATGGCACCCTTAAGGCAGTCGAGCAGCAGCGTGAGCGCGGCCACCTTGGGGCCGGCCACGCGCAGCGCGTTGGTGGTGCCGATGTTGCCGGAGCCCGCCTTGCGAATGTCCGTGTGGTTGAACACGCGGCCCAAGATCAGGCCAAACGGAATCGCTCCGATAAAGAACGAGACCACGGCGCAGACGGCGGTCAGCAGAATCGGATTATGCATCCTTTTGCTCCTTCTTTCTAAAGAAGAGTCGAATGGGCGTGCCGGCAAAGTCGAAGCTCGAGCGCATGCGGTTCTCCACATAGCGCTGGTAGGTGTCGTTGACCAAGTCGCTGTGGTTGACGAAGAACGTGAACGTCGGCGGGTTGACGCCCGTCTGAGTCACGTAGTGCATGCGCAGGCGGCGCTTGCCGTCCACCACGGTATGACCGAACTCGCGCAGGTCGGTGAGGAACGTGTTGAGGCGCGAGGTGCTGATCTTTTGCGAGCGCGTCTTTTCGGCGGCGTCGACCATTGCCCAGATCTTCTCGACGCTGCGGCCGGTCAGGGCAGAGATGCGCAGGTACTGGGCCCAGGGAGCCATAACGCCCAGACGGCGGTCGATGGTCTCCATGCAGGCCTCGCGCTTACGGTCGTCGTCGAGCAGATCCCACTTGTTGAGCAGCACCACGATGGCGCAGCCGCGCTCGATGGCAAGACCCATGACCTTCTGGTCCTGCTCAGTGACGCCCACGGAGGCATCGACGACGAGCAGCGCCACGTCGGCGCGGTCGATGGCACGCAGGCCGCGGACCATGGAGTAGTACTCGATGTTCTCGTACCATGCGGTAGTGCTTACCGTTGCGCTCCACGACGGTGTCGATGGCGTCGCGCGTCGTGCCGGCGATGTTGGACACGATAGAGCGGTCGGCGCCCAGGATGCGGTTGAACAACGAGGACTTACCGGCGTTGGGGCGGCCGATGATGGCGACGTTCAGCGCGTCGGGGAACTCGTCGGCGATCTCGTCCTCCTCCTCGGGCAACAGGGCCACGATGTCGTGCAGGGCCGAGAGCGGCGTGGGCTCACCGATGCCGAGCGAATAGAACTCCCAGATGCTGTCGTTCTCGCGATCGGGGTTGTCGAGCTTGTTCACCAGCAGAAAGACCGGCTTGTCGCAGCGCTTGAGCATGCGAGCGACCGACTCGTCCTCCTCGGTGACGCCGGTGCGGCCGTCGACCACAAACAGGATGACGGCGGCTTCCTCGGCGGCGGCGAGGGCCTGGTCGCGAATGGACGTGGCGAAGACGTCATCGCTCTTGAGCGGTTCGATGCCGCCCGTGTCGACGATGGTGAACTCGCGGCCGTTCCAATCGGCCGTGTGGTACGAGCGGTCGCGCGTGACGCCGCGGGACTCATGGACGATGGCGTCCGAGGTCTGGGCCAGGCGGTTAACGAGCGTGGACTTGCCCACGTTGGGGCGTCCGACGACGGCGACGATAGGTTTCATCTGCACTCCTTTAATGGGTAGGGTCAGTGGAAGTGTTAGAGTCGGCAGGCACAATGCCAAGGAAGTGCTCCAGGGTATCGAGCAGCTCATGCGGCATGGTCGACACCACATGAACCTCGGCGCCACGGTGGTTAAGGCTTGCGAGTAAATCGTCACGATGATACTCGTCAAGCGTCATGCCGTCAGCGTTGAACATGAGCTTAGGCACAAAGAGCATAACCCCCGAGAGGTCCTGCGGCAGCTGTTCCAGAATGTCGCAGGCGACGATGAGGCCGGTCACGTCCACGTTGCCGCCAAAGTAGCGATTCTTGATGGCCGTGACGGTGCCGGCGAGCCCCTGCGGCGATTCCACGAAACGTGCTACGGTGTCGCGTGCGCTGGCGCCCGAGAGGCACAGCAGGTGCTGGCTGCGAGCGGCGATGGCCTCGCGGACGCGGGCCAGTCGCTCGGCAGCGGCGGCAAGCACATCGTCCGTCTCGTCTAGGTATGAGCGGATCATGCCGATACCGTCGTAGTACTGCGGATAGCCGTCGTAAAAGTCCGCCTCGGGCGGATCGATGCCGGCGTCCAGGTAGAACTCGTCGCTCATCTGGAAGGTGTGGCGGCCAAAACGCTCGAAGGCGCGGTCCTGGTAGGGACGGATCATGGCAATGGTCTCGCGCGCCAGTTCGGGCTTGTCGCTGTATGACCAGCTAAAGCGGTTCTGATGCTTGGTAAAACCGAGCGGCACAATGCCCAGGCTTGTGATTTGCTCGTGCTCCTCGCAAAAGCGCAGGGTCTTTTCCAGCTCCTCGCCGTCGTTCATGCCGGGGCACAACACGATCTGCGCGTGAATCTCGATGCCGGCGGCCATGATGGCCTCGAGTACGTCCATGCCGCGCTGGGCGTTGCGGCCCATCATACGACGGCGGACGTCGGGGCTCACGGCATGGACCGACACGTTCATAGGGCTCATGTTGCGTTGGATGACGTTTTGCACGTCCTCGTCGGTGAGGTTCGTGAGCGTGACGAAGTTGCCCTGCAAAAAGCTCAGGCGGTAGTCGTCGTCGCGAATATAGAGCGTGGAGCGGCCGCCCTTGGGCAACATGGTCATAAAGCAGAACACGCAGGCGTTTACGCAGGTACGCATGCCGTCGAAGATGGGGCCATCGAACTCCAAACCCCAGTCCTCGCCCGGGAAGCGGTCGAGCTCGACGGGGGTGACGGTGCCGTCGCGCGGGTCGAAAACCTCGAGGTCGACGGTGTCGTCGTCGGCCTCCCAGAGCCACACGATCATGTCGGTGAGCGCCTCACCGTTGACCGTGAGCACGCGCATGCCCGGCTCGATACCCACATCCCACGCGGGCGATTCGGGACGCACGTTCTTTACGAGCGCGCCCTCACCCGGCTCGGGGTCGCGGCTGCGCCCGTAATCGGCCACCTCGGCGGCGTATGCGGGTACGGTCTGGTCCATGATTAGCGGCAAAGCTCCTTGATGCGCTCGACGGCGCGCTCGATGTGTTCTTGCGGGGTGGAGGCTCCGGCGGTGATGCCGATGTGGTGAGCGTCGGTAAACCAAGCGGTCTCAAGCTCTGAAGCTTCCTCGATGTGATGCGTGCGCTCACAGGCGTCTGCGCAAATCTGCGCCAGGCGGCGGGTGTTGCCCGAGTTCTTGCCGCCCACGACGACCATGCAGTCGCAGCGGTTGGCAAGTGTGGCTGCTGCCTGTTGACGCTCACTCGTGGCGGCGCAGATGGTGTTGATCACACGCAGCTCCTGCACGCGCGGGGTGATAGCTGCCACGACCTCGGCGAGGTTCTGCGCGGTCTGGGTGGTCTGCACGACGAGGCCTACCTTGCCCTTGAACGACAAGGCGTTGGCGTCGGCGGCACAGCTCACGACCAGCGCATCAGTGCCGGCGTGGCCCAGGATGCCCTCCACCTCAGGGTGACCTGGCTCGCCTACGACCACCACGCGGTAGCCCTCGCGCACCAGGCGCTCGGCTGCCATATGGACCTTCTTCACGTAAGGGCAGGTGGCGTCGACGACGTTAAGGCCACGCTCGCGAGCGGCATCGATCACCTGCGGCACCACTCCGTGCGCGCGAATGATTACGGTGCCCGATGCGGCGTCGTCCAGGTTCTCGGCCAGGCCAACGCCTGCCTCAGCAAGCTCGCGCACCACGATGGGGTTATGGATGAGCGGACCCAAGGTATGAACCTGAGTGCACTCCCCTGCCTGCGGCGCGGCGGCTAGCGCCATATCGAGCGCACGCTGTACGCCGTAGCAAGTACCGGCGTGGGCGGCGATCTCGATGGTAGGCGCTGTTGCCTGGTCGGACGCGGTCGCGGCAGTGTTCGTAACGTTCTCGCTCATGGCTAGAACCTGCCCGGATGCTCGGCGCACAGCTCGTCTCGCATAGCGTAGACGCGGTTCATGGCCTCGGACTCAAACCATTCCAGGCGCTCCGTGCGCTTAAGCCCGGCCGGTGCGTCGGAAAGCGAGACGGCCTTGCCGGCGCGGATCCAGCACTTCTTGGGACGCATGATCTTTTTGTCCGAGGGCGTGATGTCGGACCAGCCGCAGATGGCGAGCGGGTTAACGGGCGCCTTGCCCATCTGAGCGATGAGCGCAAAACCGCCGTGGACCTCGGGCTTGATCTCGCGTGAGCGGATGCGCGTGCCCTCGGGGAAGATCAGAACGTCCTCGCCGCGCTGCAGCGCATGCTGGGCGGCGCGCAGGCACTTCATATCGGCAGTACCACGCTCCACGGGGATGCCGCCTACGCGGCTAAAGGCCCAGCGCACAATCTTGCTCTTGGCGAACTCGGACTTAAAGATGGGACGAATGCGGCGCCCCCCAAAGAACAGCGCCGTCTCCACGGCCAAGAGCTCGGCCATCGAGGTGTGGTTGCAGATGACCACGCTTCCGCGGCCTTCCTGGCGCTCAAACAGCAGATCGGCGTCCTCGACCTTCCAGCGCCACATGAGCTTGGAGAAGGCCCAAAGGATGGCCATGACTACGACGACGGTGCCGCGGATGATCGCCGGGAACTCGGCGTAGGGGGCGTTGTAATAGTCCTCTGGCGTCTGCTTAAACAGGCGCATGGGCTACCTCCTTTGGTTAATGAGGTCCTCGATTATCGAGACGACCTCGTCGATGGTGTGGGCGGTGGAGTCGACGTGCACGGCGTCCTCGGCGGGCACGAGCGGGGCGACCTCGCGGCTGCTGTCGAGCTTGTCGCGCTGCTTAAGGGCGTCGAGGGTCTCGTCGACCTCGGCCTCGAGCTGCTCGGACGTGAGCGGCTGGGCATCGTTTTGGTGGCGCTGAAGCACGCGGCGGCGGGCGCGCTCGCGCGGGTCGGCTGTCAGGAAGATCTTGACCTGCGCGTTAGGGAACACGACGGTTCCGATGTCGCGACCCTCGGCTACGATATCGCGGTCCTCGGCGGCACGGCGCTGATGGATGAGCATGGCGGCGCGCACGCCCGGATAGGCCGAGACCTTGGACACGTTGGCGTCAACCTGCGGGGTGCGGATGGCGACCGAAGCGTCCTGGCCGTCAACGGTCAGGCGCGTGTCCTCGCCGGTGCCGTTGGTAAAGCGGATCTCGATCTGCTCGGCGAGGGCGTCGATGGCCGCTTCGTCATCCAGGTCGATGCCGCGGTCGAGCGCGGCGAAGGTGACGGCGCGATACATGGCGCCCGTGTCGAGCTTGTTAAAGCCCAGCTGGCGGGCGATCTCCTTGGCGATAGTGGACTTGCCGGAACCGGCGGGGCCGTCGATGGCGACGATCATGCAATGCTTCCTTTCGGTGGTTGACGTGCTGGTATGGGACGCGAGCGCTGTTGCTTGGTGTACTGGCTAACCCGTGTAGCGCTCGCGGTAGGTGTTGCGCTTGGGCGCGGAACCGTGGCTGCCGTGGTGACGCGTGCGGCTCGCCGTGTTGGTCGCCGGCGCGGCGCCGTGCTTGGAGCTGGCCTGCTTGGGCGGGATGCCGCCGGCCTTGAGGATCTGCACCTCGCGATCGGTGAGCTCGCGCCATGAACCCTTGGCCACATCCTTGAGCTCCAGGCCGGCAAAGTTGCAGCGATGCAGGCGGATCACCGGATGGTGAATCTTGCTCAGCATGCGCTTGACCTGGTTCTTGCGGCCCTCGCGGATGATGACCTCAACGGCAGTGGTGCCGGGCTTGATGCCCTGCGGGGCCACGGCCTCGGCCTCGCGCGCGTTGATGACACGGCAGATTGCCGGCTGGCACAGGCCGTCGTCGAGCTCGATGCCGCGACGCAGCGGCGCAAGATCACGATCGGAAAGCTGCCCGTCGACGAGCGCCTGGTAGGTCTTGTAGACGTGCTTGCTGGGGTGCAGCAGGTCCTGCGACAGGTCGCCGTCGGTGGTAAAGAGCAAAAGGCCCGTGGTGTCGCGGTCCAGACGGCCCACCGGGAAGAGCCCCGGAAAACGGTCGCGCGGGACCAGGTCGGCCACGCAAGGGCGCTCCTGCGGATCGCTCATGGTGGTGAGGTAGCCTGTCGGCTTGTAGAGCATCAGGTATACGGCGCCCTGGTTGAGCTTGACGGGCATGCCGTCGACCTCGATATGGTCGCGATCGACATCGACCTTGGTGCCCAGTTCGGTCGCGACCTGCCCGTTGACGGTCACGCGGCCGGCGGTCATCAGGTCCTCCGAGCCGCGGCGACTCGCCACGCCCGCGCGCGCCAAAAAGCGCTGCAGGCGCATCGTGTGCGGGTAAACGGGCTGGGCGCCGCCTGCGGGCGTGGTGGTGTCCGTGGCGCCCGCGATGCGCGTCTCCCCTGCTTCGTTAGTCCTCGTCATGTATATCCTCCGAGGTATCGACGGTGGGTAGAAGCTCCTCGCCATCGGTATCCTCAACATCGGTGTCCTCAACATCGGTATCGATCAGTTCGCGCTCTTCGTCCAGGTCCTCAGCCTGCTCCTCGAGCGTAGACTGAATGCTGCGGCCGCTCAGGCGCTCGCGGATAAACTGGCGCGACTGCTCATCGGGGGCAAACTGCTCCAGATCGGGCAGATCGCGGGTAGAACGCAGGCCGAACTTTTCCAAGAAGGCGTTGGTCGTGCCGTAGATGATGGCCTGACCGCGCTCGGGGTCGCGACCGAGCTCGCGCACCAGGCCCTTGTCCACGAGCGACGCGATAACGCCGTCGGAGTTGACGCCGCGGATGCCCTTGACCACCTCACGCGTGACGGGCTGGTGATAGGCGATCACGGCCAGGGTCTCGAGCGCCGCCTGCGACAGCTTTTGCGTGTCCCAGCTCAGCACATAGGCCTCGACCACATCGTGGTAGGCGGGGTGTGTAAACAGGCGCCAGCCACCGGCGACCTCGCGCAGCTGAAAACCGCGGTTGGCCTCCTCGTACTCAACCTTGAGCTCGGCCAAAAGCGACGCGCACTCGCCCGGGGCGATATCCAGCGCACCTGCCAGCGCGGGTGCGCTCACGGGGTCGCTCGACACCAGCAGCAGCGCCTCGAGGGCGCCTTTAAGGCTGTTTGCCTCCAGCGTGGAAAGGGTTGACATGGTTGGCGCTCCTATTCGGTGAGCTCGGGGCCCTCGCCGGGCACGTATGCCTCGGCGCCCTCGACGCGGTTGATATGAATGGTTCCAAAGATCTCGTCCTGGCTCAGTGTGAGCGAGCCGCGCTTGGCGAGCTCCAGCATGGCCAGGAAGGTGACGACGAGCTGCTCGGTGGTGGCGTCGCCGTCCAGCAGCTCGCGGAAGGTGCAGGCTTGGTGTGCCATGGTAAAGCGGTCGACCGAGGCCACCGTCAGGTCGAGCGGCACGCGATGCGGTGCCACGTGCTCGGCCTCCAGCAGGAAGGTCTGGCGCTTGCCGTCCAGGTCGGCGCAGATGACGGCGAGGCCGCGCAGGGTAATGCCGGCCAGATAGTCGGGCATAAGGCCTAGGAACTCGGGGTCGGGGCCGGCCACGCGCGGATGCATGCGGCTCTCGGCCTGCATACGCGCGCCAAGGGCTGCCGCCGCGCCCTTAAACTGCTTGTAGGCGATCAGACGCTGGATCAGGACGTCGCGCAGGGCGTCGCCGTCGAGCGCACTGAGTTCCTCGAGGTCTTCGTCGTCCTCGTCATCGTCGTCATCGACTTTGCGCGGGGCCTCCTGCGGCACCAGAGAAGCGGCCTTGATGTCCAAAAGGGTTGCCGCGACCAGCAAAAAGTCGCTCGCCACGTCCAGGTCCAGCGCCTCGATGCGCTCGGCCTCGGCAAGGTACTGCTCGGCCACCTCGCTGATGGAGATGGCGCCGATATCAACTTTTTGGCGGGTTACCAGCTGCAGCAGCAGGTCGAACGGTCCGCTGTAGACCTGCGTCGACACGCGATACGACATATTCGACCTCCTTTGACGGCGCCTTCGCGGCGCGGTTTGGGTGCATGTTACGACCGCTTTGCACGGTCGACCTGTAAGTTTACCTTAGATGCCGGCGATTGCGAAGTTAAGCAGCTGCTCAGCGAACGGATACACGGTAACGTCGAAATAGCGACCGATCACGTCGATGCCGGTCCACATGGGCAGCAGGTACAGCACCAGGATGAGGATGGGCATGGCGTATTGCTGCAGGCGGTAGTAGTTGGCGAGCGCCTTGTCCTTGAGGAAGGGCACGATGATCGACGAGCCATCGAGCGGCGGAATCGGGATGAGGTTAAAGAACGCGAGCGACAGGTTGACCACGATAAACGTGGCGCCGAAGTTCAT
>CABUMU010000048.1 GCA_902492855.1 uncultured Collinsella sp.
CGCGTCTCCCCCATGACCGGTCGAAAGAATGCCCTCGAGCTCAATACCCACACGCTCACGCGCCACGGCATCGAGCAGCGGCGCGTACTCGGCAAGCGCACGCTTAGTCTCGGGCTCAATCATAAAGTCCAGACGGCAGGCAAAGCGCACCGCACGCAGCATGCGCAGGGCGTCCTCGTTAAAGCGACGCTTGGGATCGCCGACAGCGCGAATCAGCTTGCGCTCCAAGTCACCCTGGCCGTCGTAGCGGTCGACAAGCCCGCGCTCGGGATGCCAGGCCATGGCGTTGACGGTAAAGTCGCGGCGCGCCAGATCGTCCTCGAGCGAGGCGGCACGCTCCACACTCTGGGGATGACGACCATCGGTGTAAAAGCCATCCAGACGGTACGTGGTGACCTCGATACGCTCGCCATCGGAAATAGCCGTGATTCCGCCAAATTTAATGCCCGACTCCACGACCGCGATGCCGGCGGCCTCGAGCGCCGCTTTGGACTCCTGCCACAGGCCGCTACAGCACATATCAACATCGTGGCTGGGGCATCCCATCAGGGCGTCGCGCACCCAACCGCCCACGTACCAAGCCTCAAGACCAGCCGCCTCAAGCGCGCGCAGGACGCGCAGGGACGCATCGGACGGTTGAGTACCGTTGAGCGAAACATTGCACATGCCTATGGCCTCCTGCGACTATCAAATTGGCTATCGATTGCGTCTGCAAGAAGTCTAGCAAGAAACAGTCTCCACTGCACACGCAAGTCCGATAAACAAAAACGCATCCGTCCTAGTCTAAGACGGATGCGAAATAATCAAACTATTCAGACAAGGTGCCGGAACTAGCAGACCTGGCGAACCTCGATGTGCTTCTTATATTCGTCCACCTTGGCAAAATCACCCAGACCGGGGCACTCGACCACGTTGGCGCCAGTGGCCATCGAAAGGCGCAGGGCGTCCTCGACGCGCTCGGGGGCGTCGTGCCACACGGACAGGAAGGCAGCGAGCGAGGAATCGCCGGCGCACACCGTCGACAGCAGCTTGACGTCGAAGGTGCGGTTGCCAAACCAGATATGCTCGCCGTTGGAGAAGTACGCACCGGCGCCACCAAGGGTCAGCAGCACGTTCTTGGCGCCCTTGGCGTGCAGCTCGGCCATAGCGCCCTTGACGGACTCGTCGTCGCCACCGTTCACCTTGATGCCAAAGATGTCAAGCAGCTCGTCGTCATTGGGCTTGATCAGCAGTGGCTCCAGAGCAATGAGGTCTGCCAGCTGATGGCTCGAGATGTCGAGGACGAACTCGGCCCCCTTGGCCTTGACACGGCGCAGGACCTCGGCCAAGAAGCCCTCGGAAGTGTTGGGAGGCAGCGAGCCGCTGATGACCAGGCAGGTCATGTCATCGAGCGAATCGATAAGTTCAAACATCTCCTGCTCGTTGGCCTCATTGATGGCGGCACCGGCATTGACCATGTTGTACTCGGTGTCGGGACCGGCGTTGAGGAACACATTGACGCGCGTAATACCGTCGGTCCACACGGGCTTGACGGGCACGCCCAGGGCCTCGGCGCCCTTAACGATAAACTCACCCGAGAAGCCGGCGAAGAAACCCAGGATCGTGGTGTCGACACCATAGTGGTCAAGCGTAAACGAGACGTTGAGGCCTTTGCCGTTGGGCGTGTAGACGGCATTGCGGGTACGCGTGACGGTATTGGCAGTAAGGCCGTCGCAGGCGATGTTGTAATCAATGGCGGGATTAGCAGTGAGCGTGTAAATCATGAATGTTCCTTTCACGAAGCAACGTGTTAATGAAAGTATATTCCACGCATCGGTAAAAGGCTAGGACAACTCGGTGAACGGTGTGGAAGCGATGAAGTACGGCAGGACACCTCTCCCCCATGGCGGAACAAAAAAGGCGCCCCGGCCGAAACCGGGGCGCCGCATGCGCACGAATATGTCGCGTTTCGATTACTGACGATCGAGCTTGCGGACAGCAACGCGCTTGCTGTACTCGTCGACGTGACCGAAGTCACCAATGCCGACGGACTCGGCAACGTTGGCGCCGGTGGCCATAGCGAGCTTCATGGCCTCCTCGACGTTGTCGCGATCCCTGTACCACTTGTGCAGGAACGCAGCGAGGGTGCAGTCGCCGGCGCAGACGGAAGAGACCAGCTTGATGTTGAACTCACGCTTGGCGTACCAGATGTCCTCGCCGTTGGAGAAGTAAGCGTCACCGCGGCTACCACGGGTGAGCAGCACGTTCTGAACGCCAGCGTCGTGAGCCATCTTCATGGCGACACGAACCTCGTCGTCGGTGTCGACCGGCACGCCGAAGATGGCCTTCATCTCGTGATGGTTCGGCTTGATGAGCAGCGGCTTCTTGTGAGCGAGCTCCTTGAGCTTATCGGAGGACAGGTCCAGGACGACGTCAGCGCCACGAGCCTGAGCGTGCTCCATGACCTGAGCCAGGAAGTCGGGCGTAGCTTTGGGAGGCACGGAGCCGGAGACGATCAGGCACTCGAGATCGCCCGCGGTGTCCAGGATGTTGTAGAGCTCCTCCTGGTGCTGCGGCGTGATCGGGGCGCCGGGGTTCAGGATGCCGTACTCGTGCTGGCCATCGTTGACGTAGGTGTTAATGCGCGTGATACCGTCGGTCCAGACCGGGCGGCAGAGGCAACCCAGGTTCATGACCTCCTCGACGATGAACTTGCCCGTGAAGCCAGCGAAGAAGCCGAGCGCGACGGTGTCGACGCCCATCTTCTTAAAGGCGAAGGACACGTCGAGGCCCTTGCCGTTAGCCGTGTAGCTGGCCGAACCGGTGCGGACGTTCTCGTCGGGCTCGAGCGGAGAGCTCGAAACCGTCATGTCGACAGCCGGGTTAGCGGTTAGCGTGTAGAACATTTACAGTACCCCCTGTATATGTGAGGGCCGCGTGGCCGGCCCATTCCAACCACGCGGTTACCTCTGATACCAAATTAGCGAGCTGCGGACTCGAGCAGTGCCTTGACCTCGGCGGCGGTGTTGCAGGCGAGCGCCTTCTCGGCGAGCTCGTCGCACTCGGCCTTGGTCCACTGGCTGATGGTCTTACGGGCGCGCAGGATCGACGGAGCACTCATCGAGAACTCCTCCAGGCCCCAGCTGATCAGCAGCGGCTCGAGCAGCGGATCGGCAGCGGCCTCGCCGCACATACCGACCATGATGCCGGCCTTCACGCCGCTCTCGATGATGTTCTTGAGCGAGCGGAGCACGGCGGGATAGTAAACCTGGTACAGGTTGGAGATGGTGTCGTTGCCACGGTCGGCGCACATGGTGTAGCCGATCAGGTCGTTGGTGCCGATGGAGAAGAAGTCGGCGACCTCGGCAAGACGGTCTGCGAGCAGCGAAGCGGCAGGCGTCTCGACCATGATGCCGACCTCGATGTTCTCGTTGAACTTGCGCCCCTCTTCGGTCAGCTCGGCCTTGCACTGCTCGACGAGCTCCTTGACAGCCAAGACCTCCTCGACGCAGGTGACGAGCGGGATCATGATCTTGACGTCACCGAAGGCGCTAGCGCGCAGCAGAGCGCGGAGCTGGACCTTGTACTGGTCGGGATTGGCCAAGCAGTAACGCACGGCGCGGAAGCCCATGAAGGGGTTGTCTTCCTTGACCATATGCAGATACGGAATCTCCTTGTCGCCACCCACATCGAGCGTGCGGATGATGACCGGAGCACCCTTGAGCGCGCTGGCGACCTTACGGTAGGCGTTGAACTGCTCCTCCTCGGAAGGAAGCTCAGCAGAGTCCATGAACAGGAACTCGGAGCGGAACAGACCGATAGCCTCGGCGTCGTGATCGAGCGCGTTGGGCACGTCATCGGGGTTACCGATGTTGCAGGCGATGATCTTCTTGATGCCATCGGCAGTCACGGACGGCTTGCCACGGAAGGCCTCGAGGGCTGCCTTCTCGGCAGCGAAGGCCTCGGCCTTGGCGGTGTAGGCAGCGAGCGTCTCCTCGTCGGGATCGGCCTCGACGATACCCTTGCCACCGTCGACGACAACGGTCATGCCGTTGCGCAGAGCGGTGCAGCTGTTGGAAACCGAAAGGACAGCCGGGATCTCGAGGGCGCGCGCAATAATCGCGGAGTGCGACGTGCGGCCACCGGTCTCGGTAACGATACCGGCAACGTGGGTCTTATCGATCGTGGCGGTCATGGACGGCGTGAGGTCGTGCACGACAACGACAGTGTTCTCGGGCAGGACGGAGAGATCGACGACCTCCTTGCCCAGCAGCTCGGCCAGAATACCGGTGCGGATGTCGGCGATGTCGGCCGCACGCAGACGGAACATCTCGTCGTCCATAGACAGGAACATGTTCTCGAACATGGTCGAGGTGTCCATGAGCGCCTGCTCGGCGCAGGTACCGCCGTCAATGGCGGCGTTGATGGCGTCAGTCATCCCCGGGTCCTGAGCCAGAACAATGTGTCCGCTCATGATCTCGGCCTCGGCCTCGCCCACCGTCTCCTTCATGTGGTCGGCCTGAGCCTGGGTCTTCTCGCAGAAGACCGAAAGAGCGGACTGATAGCGCTCCTTCTCTGCTGCCGAATCAGCAACCTCGTGCGGCTCAAACGTCAAGTCGGGATCGACGGCGACCATGACGGTGCCGATACCGATGCCCTCGGAAGCGTTGACTCCCTGATACATTCCCATTCCTCTCTCCGTGTCATGTGATAAAGCGTTTTGCCATATCCATGACAAAAGAGCGCAGTTACCTTACAACAGGTCACTGCGCCCCCAAATATGAACTTAGTTGTTCAACATGCGACCCGTTTGAGTTCTACTCGCCAAGACCGCTCTTGATGAGCTCGATGGCAGCAGCCAGAGCCTCGGCCTCGTCGGCGCCGTCGCACTTGACCTCGACCTCGGTACCGCAGGGGATACCAGCAGCCATGAGGGCCATCGGGGACTTGCCGTTGACCTCCTTCTCGGGGGTGACGACCGTCACGTCACAGGCGTACTTGCCCATGGTGGAGGCGAACAGACCAGCCGGACGCATGTGCAGACCCTGAGGATTAACGAGGGTAGCCTTCTCAGAAACCATAATTGACTCCTTTTTGTGTTTAACCCCTGTCATGCATGTGGCAGGAGTCAGATTCACGACGTTGTTTATATTAACTCACATCAAACGGTTTTTCATTATGTTTCGGACGAATTGTTGGACAGATGTGTTTGTCGTCCGCTTGCTCGCCTACAGGGGCCCGATAGGCGGCCCCCTCTATGCCCTTTTGTAAGTTGCGGTGAAATAGGGACTGAATTTGGGGTTGAATCGTTTAAGCAGTCCCTATTTCACCGCAACTTATGGGAGGGATAGAAAAAAAGGCGGAGGCCCTGGAGAGGGACTCCGCCTTATATACAGGGGGCGATGTTATTCGCGTACCGACGAATTAGACCAGGCGGGCGTTGATCGTCTTGGCGATCTCGGCGGCGTCGGTGGAACCCTTGACGGTGGCACGGAAGTCCTCGTCCATGAGCGCCTCGGCGACCTTGGACAGGATCTTGAGGTGCGTAGTGCCGGCCTGGGCACCGGGGATGAGCAGTGCGATAGCCACGTTGACGGGAGCGCCGTCCATGGTGTCCCAACCGGTCACGCCGGACTCGTCCTTGACAACGATGACGGCAGCCTCGGAAATGGCGTCGGACTTGGCATGAGGGATGGCGAAGCCCTCCATCATGCCCGTGGTGCCCTCGGCCTCGCGGGCCAGGAAGGCGTTCATCACGGCGTCGGCGTCGCTGGCGATACCGGCCTTGACAGCCTGGTTGGAAACAAAGCTCAGAGCCTCGTCACGGGAAGCGAAGTCCTCGGCGACAAAGACATTCTCGACCTTCACGAAGTCGGCAGCCTCGGCCTTGGGGGCCTCGACGGCAGCGGCCTTGGGAGCCTCAACCGACTTGGCTGCAGGAGCGGCCTTCTGGTTCTTCTCGAAGTCGTACTTCTTGAAGGCCACGAACAGGATGCCACCGACCACAGCGCCGATGAGGATCGCGAGGACCCAAAGCGGACCGTTCTCGACAACGGGCAGGACCAGGAAGCCACCGTGAGGCGCCGGATCGTGAACGTTGAACATAATGGTCAGGATCGAAGCGATAGAGGAACCGAGCATCATGATGGGCATGACGGGCCAGATGTTCTTGGTCATGAACGGAATGGCGCCCTCGGTGATGTGGGTGCAACCAAGGATGAGGTTGACGACACCGGCGTCGTGATCCTCCTGGCTGAAATACTTCTTGCCGACGACGACGGCGAAGGTGGTGATCAGCGGCGGAACGATGCAGGCGGCGGAGACGGCAGCCATGAAGTTGGTGCCGAAGTTGTAAGTGTCGGTGCCAACACCGGCGGCCAGAGCCTCGGTGAGCATAGCGGTACCGGTGACGTAAGCAGCCTTGTTGACCGGGCCGCCCATGTCAAAGGCGCACATGCAGCCAATGGCAAGACCCAGGACAACGGCGCCAGAGGCGGACAGGCCCTTGAGGAAGTCCATCATGGCGGTGTTGATGGCAGCCATGGGGCCGGAAATGCCGAGCATGACCAGACCGACGATGGCGGTAGAGAACAGCGGGTACAGGAAGATAGCCTTGAGGCCGTCCAGGTTCTTGGGCAGACCGGCAAAGACCTTCTCGAGCAGCAGGATGACATAACCGGCGAGGAAGCCACCGACGATGCCGCCCAGGAAGCCGAAGCCCACGCCGGCGCCACCGGCGTCGATCATGCCGGTCTCGGCGTTAACAGGCAGGCCCTGGATGGCAATCATACCGGCGACGAAACCGGGGACGAGCGCTGGGCGCTTGCCGATGGACTCGGCGATGTAAGCGGAGAGCACCGGAACCATGAGGTTCATGGCGATACCGCCGATAATCTTGAGCATCGCGGCAAAGCTGTTGTAGTCGGCAGCCGTCGAATCAAAGGACGTGATGCCCCACAGGAACGAAACGGCGGTCAGAACACCACCGGCAACGACGAAGACCAGCATGTGGCTGACGCCGTTCATGAGGTGCTTGTAGATGACGTGACCGATGGACTCCTTCTCCTCGACCTCGTCCTCGACATCGGCGGCAGCGGCAACCGTGTCGTCGCCCTTGGCGGCGAGCGCGCGGTCGATCAGCTTACCAGCAGCCTCGACAGACAGGGCCTTGGAAACACCAACGGAAACCATGGGCTTACCGGCGAAACGCTCAGCCTGGACATCCTTATCGGCTGCGACGACGACGGCCTTGGCACCGGCGATCTCGCTCTTGGTGAGCTCGTTCTCGACGCCGACCTGGCCATGAGTCTCGACCTTAATGGTCAGACCTCGCTCGGCAGCAGCCTTCTCCAGCGCCTCCTTCGCCATGAAGGTGTGCGCAATGCCGGTCGGGCAACCGGTCGCGGCGATGATGTCAAACTTAGCCATGTGTCCCTCCTTCTTGAGTACAGCGCCCGCGGGCGCTCCCCTACACGCGCTTCGATGCGCGTTTTTCCACACTTGAAAGATACCAACCTACCGTCCGCGTGAGAAGAGACAAGGCGCAATTCTCCGGTGAAAGGTTCTTTCATAACCGTAAACGGCAAGTGAAAGTTTACCATCAACACTTGAAACGGCAAGGTGTATCTTGTAATTGAAAATGCCCGTATACTATGGCATTGCAAATCAAGCTAGATTTTCATGCCAACCAGGAGCCATCCATGACCGATAGTAGCAAGAGCGCACTTTCCCTCATTAGTACCCATCAGGGATACAGCGAGTCCGAGCAGCGCATTGTCGACTATATATTGGAGCACCAGTCCGAGGCGCCACGCCTCACGGCCGCTCAGCTCTCGCGCGCTGCCGCCACGTCCGAGGCGACCGTTTCGCGTTTCTGCCGCAAGCTGGGCTTTGGCAGCTTCCGCAGCTTTCAGTTTTCGTTGGCGCGCGACTTAGAGAGTCAGCGCAACGAGGGCCTGACCGACGAGGTCTCACTCGACAACATGGAGCAGAGCCTTAAAAATATCCTCGCCGCCAAGGTGAGTGAGCTTAATGCGACCATCGACGGCATTGATCACGACACGTTGGCCGCAGTTGTACACGCGCTTAAGAATGCCGGCGTTATTGAGTTCGCCGCCGTGGGCAATACAAACGCGGTCGCGCTCGACGCGACATTTAAGTTTTCGCAGCTGGGCCTGCGCTGCATGACGAGTACCATTAGCGAGACATCAATCGGCTTTGCGCTCACGTTGCGCCCGGGTGACGTCATCGTGCTAATCTCAAACTCCGGCAAATCGCGCCGACTGAATCGCATGGCAAAAGCGGCTCGCGACTGCGGCGCAACCGTAGTCGTCATCAGCAGCGACAGCAAATCCCCACTCGCGCGCCTGGCAGACTACACTTTTAATACCGTCAACCACGAAGCGCTACTGACGACGGGCGACTTTGCCTTCTCCAAGATCAGCGCCACGATGATCATCGAAGTCATCTACAACTTCCTGCTGCCCGAGATTGAAGACGCGCGTGAGCATATCAGCTACTACGAGGAGCTCATCCAGCCGGATAAGGTCGTTGAGTAGGTAAATTGGGGAGCCGATAGACGCCCCTCGCCACGAAACCCGCCCATCTACTACGTTTTAACCGCAACCGCCAACCATACACCCAAAATAGAGAAAACCGCAGGCGTTCTACCTGCGGTTTTCTTTTTGCAATTCTTGGCGTGGTTGCCGATGCCCTACCAAACGTAGTAGATGGACCCGTTTCGTGGCGGCCGGGTTGGACATGCGTGTGGCGGCTCGGCCTAGGCACGCGCCTCCGCAAGCATCTGCTTGGCGTGCGCCAGGCTTGCCTCCGATTGATCGCCGCTCAGCATGCGGGCAATCTCGGCAGTGCGAGCATCCCCAGCCACCTCATCCAGATGCGTCTGGGGAACGTCGCCGGGCTCTTTACTGACCACGTAGTGCTTGTCGGCCATAACCGCAACCTGCGCCAGGTGTGTTACGACGATGACCTGATGCGTGGCGGCAAGATCGGCCAGCACACCAGCAAGAGCGCGGGCCGTGGAGCCGCCGACACCAGCATCGACCTCGTCAAACACCAGCGTATCGACACCGTCCGCGTTACCGAGGACAACCTTACTTGCCAACATGACGCGGCTGAGCTCGCCGCCCGACGCAATGCGGCGCAGGGGACGTGGAGTCAAACCGGCACCGCTGCGGTATAGCAGCTCGTAGCTCGAAGGACCAACGGGCGTCCACTCAGCACGGGGAAGATCACGCGACTCCCAGACGAGCTCGGCGCCGCCCATCTCCAGGCGAGCCATCTGGCGGCAAACCTCGTGGCAGAAGCGCGGGGCCGCCACATTGCGAGCGCGCTTAAGTGCCTTGGCAGCGGCAAACAACTCGTGCTCGGCGCTCCCGAGTGCCTCACGCGCCTTTCTGATCTGTTCATCGCCATCATCGACCAGGGACAGCAGCTCTTGCGAGCGATCGCGCATGGCAAAAACATCGTCCATGGTAGGACCCCACTGACGCAGCAGGCCCTTGAGGTCGGAATACCGCTCACGCATGCGAGCGAGCTCGCGCGGATCGAAGGCGACGCCATCGCGATAGGCACGAAGTTCGTTCGCGCAATCCTCAAGGGAGATACAGGCATCCGAAAGCAAATCGGCAATGTCGCCAAGTTTGCGATCGACGGAAGCCATACGGGAAAGTTCTGCCACGGCGCTGTTCACGGCATCGAGCGCTCCCCCTTCAGAGGCAAGCGATGCATGGGCATCATTAGCTGTGGCAACCAGCACCTCGGCATGTTCGGAGCGCGGCAGCAGTTCCTCGAGTTCCTCATACTCGCCCGGTTTGGGGTCGACCTCGCCGATGCGCTCGAGCGCAAAGCGCGCTTCCTCGACGCGGCTCCCCTGCGCACGCGAGGTCTCTTCGACACGTCGAACCTCCTTAGCGGCAGCTCGCGAAGCCTTAAAGCAGGCGCGATAGTGCTCGAGCGCCTCGAGTGCAGGGCGCCCTGCCCAGGCATCGACCATCGCAACATGATGCGCCGGATCGAGCAAGCGCTGGTGCTCGTGTTGGCCGCACAGATCCATCATCACGCCAACGCGCTCCGAAAGCTCGCGCACACTGGCGATGCGGCCGTCAATCTTCACGCGGCTGCGGCCCTCGGCAGAAAGACTGCGCTGCACGGTGAAGCCCTCCGTGTCGTGCGGGCCGTCAAACAGGCGCGCCTCGACGCTCGCCAGCGCCTCGCCCTCGCGCACCGTAGACGAATCCGCGCGCTCACCCAAAATAAGCTTGAGGGCCGAGAGCAGCGCGGTCTTGCCGGCACCGGTCTCGCCGGTCAGGACAGTCAGGCCGGCACTCGGCAGCAGCGTCGCCTCGCGAATGAGCGCAATGTTAGAAACCTGCAGCTCATCGATCATGACGGACTCCGTAGAATACGCGGCTCACCGAGTTATAGAAGCTCTCGGGGCCGTAATCCAGCAGCAACACATCTCCGGGCCCGCGGCGCACCGCCAAGCTCTCAACGGTGCCATCGCAGGTAATAAACTGTCCATCGATAGCAATCGCTGGAACGCTCGGACGATCATCAGACATAAAGATTTCGACGACATCACTCGGCGAAGTCAAGAAGGCACGGGCCTGAATGGTGTGCGGCGCAATGGGTACGCAGACCATGCCCGTATAGTCGGGGCTCACGATGGGGCCACCGGCACTGAGCGCGTAACCCGTAGAACCAGTCGCCGTGGACACGACCACGCCGTCGCCACGCAGGCGATCGATATGGTGGCCGGACACCGTGATGTCAAACTCGACCATATCGGACAGAGGGCCGCGCGTGAGCGCCATGTCATTGAGGGCGAACGTGCGCACGACATCCTTCGTGCCATCGTCACGCACGGACACGATATCCGCGGCGATGGTAGCGCGACGGCTCACATGCAGCTCGCCGGACAGGGCGTCGCTCACAACCTGCAAAATGTCGCGCTCCTCGGGACTCGCGGCCGTCAAAAAGCCCAGGTGACCATAGGAAAGACCGAGGATAGGAATCTCGCGATGGTTGAGGATGCGGGCAGCGCGCAGCAACGTACCGTCACCGCCGAGCGTAATGACCAGATCGGAGCCGTCAATATCAGGCGTGCTCTGAATCTTCGATCGCTGGTCGGCAGCCCATGCGACCTCATAGCCCTGGCGCGTCAGCCAAAGCTCGAGCATCAGGCCGCTCTCGACCGCCTCTTGCTTGTAATAATTGGGAACCAGAAAGACCTTCATAGCGTTGCAGCTTTCTCGCTCAAAACCGATACCTGGGATTGCAGCACGTCTTGCGAGCGGTCGCCAGATTCAAATCTCGTGCCGTACAGGAAAAACTCAACGTTGCCCTTGGCACCATGAATGGGCGACACGCACACATCGACCGGGAACAGGCCCTTGGCAGCAAAGAGCTCAACCGCCGCCACGAGCGTATCGCGGCGCACGGCGGGATCGGTCACAATGCCGCCCTCGCCCACCAGCGCCGCCGGAGCTTCAAACTGCGGCTTTACGAGCGTGCAGAATGCACCCGTAGGCGCCAGGCACGCCAGTACCGCATCGATAATGTTCGCGATGCTGGTAAAAGAGACATCACACACAGCCAGGTCGATGGCGCCGGCATAGCCAAGCTCAGGCAGCTGCGTCACGTTTGTGCGCTCATGCAGCGTCACGCGATCGTCCTGACGCAACGACCAATCGAACTGGGCGCGACCCACGTCCACAGAGACAACAGTCGCAGCTCCGCGCTTGAGCAGACAATCGGTAAAGCCGCCGGTAGAGCAGCCCACATCCAGACAGGCAAGGCCCGTCGGATTGATGCCAAACGCATCAAGCGCGCCTTCGAGCTTAAGACCGCCGCGGCCAACATAGGGAATGCGCCCCTTCACATGCAGCGGCAGCCCCGGGATCACCTTAAGGCCCGGCGAAGTCAAGCGCTCACCGCCACTCGAGACCAAGCCGGCCATAAGAGTGCGAAGGGCATCCGCGCGATCGGCGCAGATGCCCTGTGAAATCAGTTCGTCATCAAGACGCACGCGTTTCATGAATGCCATCAACCATTCGTATCCGGAGATGCGGCCTAGCTATCCTGGGATTCGTTTGCCGCATCCTCATCGTATTCCTGTTCGAGCTTGTCGGCCTCACGCGGCGTCAGCTCAAGCTTGTCGACCATGTCGACCGCACGGGAGCCCAGCTCAATCGCCTCGTCAAACAGATCGAGCGAACGCTCCAAGGACGTATCCTTAGAGCGAACGGTAGCTATGATCTGGTCCAAGCGGTCCGAAATCTCGTCGAAGTTGCGGACGGAACCCTCTGGCATGGCTACTCCTCGACGGTACCGGTCTCGGCCTCGGCGACCTCAGCGTCCTCGTCGAGAACGCCGGCCTCGGCCTGAGCAACCGCAACCTTTGCGGCAGCCTCGGCAGCCTGTACCTCCTCGCGAGCGCGATCCTCGGCCAGCAGCTCCTGGTATAGGTCCTCGCCCGGCAGCTCCTCGCTGCGAGCGATCTTACCCAGCACGCCGTTGACGAACGACGCGGACTGGTCGGTGCCATAGGCCTTGGCAAGCTCAACGGCCTCGTTGATCACGATGGCGTCCGAGACCTCCTCGTCGGTGAGGAAACGCATCTCGTAAACGGCGATACGCAGCAGGTTGCGGTCGGCGCCGGGCATGCGCATAAGATCCCAGTTCTTGGCAACGGAGCGCAGAGCACAGTCGATGCGGTCGATATGCTCGTAGGCACCTCGGCACAGCTCCAGAGCATAGGGATCGAGGGGACCCTTCGAGATCAGGAAATCACCCTCGAGGACGCGCTCGAGCGGGCTGTCCGTGGCCTCGGCCTGGAACAGCAGCTGCAGCGCCTGACTGCGGGCAAGCGTACGCCCGCGATAAACCTTAAGGCTCAAAGGTTACTCCTTGGGGAAAACGAGGCCGTCGATGCAAACGTCAACGCGCTCGACCTCAACGCCAACCTGGGCATCGATGGCGGCGACCACGGCAGCGCGAACGGCCTCGGCGAGTTTCTTGAACGGATAGCCAAAGAACACCACGACGCGCACGGTGAGTGCGAGCTTGTCGCCGACGACCTCGGCCTCGACCGCCGGCTCAGAAGCCGGGGCCTTGGACGAGAGCATCATGGAGACAAGGTTGGTGGCAAGGTCCTTGACGCCAACGGAGGCGATGCCCTCGACATCGGACACGGCGCGCGAGACGATGGCGGTCAGAACATCGGGCGAAATCCCGATGCCGTCAATCTTGATTTCCTGGGGCATGAGTCCTCCTAGAAGAGTTGGTTGCTAGACGCGGGAGACGAACTTGCCGTCGCGGGTGTCAACCTTGATGACCTCGCCCTCGTTGAGGTACATGGGGACCTGGATGACAGCGCCGGTGTCGATCGTGGCCGGCTTGGTGGAACCCTGGACGGTGTCGCCCTTAAAGCCCGGGTCGGTCTGGACGATGGTGGTCTCGATGAACATCGGCGGGGTCACGCCCATGAGCTCATCGTCGGCGAAGAGCAGCTGGCAGATGTCGTTCTCGCGCAGCCACTTGGAGTTCTCGCCCACCATATCCTCGGGAACGGGAACCTGCTCATAGGACTCGTTGTCCATGAAGATGTAGTCGGTGCCATCGTTGTAGAGGTACTGGAACTCACGGGTGGTGAGCATGACGCTCTCGAACTTGGTGCCGGCGTTGCAGGTGTTCTCGACGACGCGGCCGCTCTTGATGTCGCGGGTCTTGTAGCGCACAAACGCGCCGCCCTTGCCCGGCTTGACATGCTGGAACTCGACGATGGTGTAGACCTTGTCCTTGATGCGGAGACCGAGGCCGTTCTTGAAGTCGGCGGTGGAAATGGTAGGCATAGCGACCTTTCTTGTTATGGGCAGAACGCACAAGCGTCCAAATTACATACGACAGAAATTATACACTTGCAGACGGCGCCTGCGGCGAGCGCATAAAAAGAGAACGCGGGGCGTCCGAATCAATCCGGACGCC
>CABUMU010000049.1 GCA_902492855.1 uncultured Collinsella sp.
CGGTACGAACTAGAAATAAAAAGACAGGTAGATACGAATATCTACCTGCCTGTTACTTATGGTGGAGGCGCGGAGAGTCGAACTCCGGTCCACGAAAGCCCCCTGATTGGCATCTCCAAGCTCAGTCGCTGGTTTAGTCTCGGACGCTTTGCGCGCAGCGACACGCTCGCGGCATCCCAACCGGTTCGGTCTTAGCCCGCGCCATACCGATTACGTGCGCGGGAGCATTCCCCTAACATGACGTCGCGCCGGTGTCGGGGAAATCACCGGGTTGACGCGCCGCTATAAACTAAGCAGCGAGAGCCATAGGCTCAAAAGAAGAGTTGTTGTCAATTCAATTTGACGGTACCCCTGTTTAACGAGGCGGGGAGACCTCGGCTTGCTTCCTCTCTCAGAGCTATCGTGTCGAAACCAGTCGCCCCCGAATGTCGGGAAAGTCTGGATGGTATCGGGCCTACAAACACCCGATAACCGTCGACTTTTCAAGGAACATGCGGGGCGAGCCCCGCTTGCGAAGTGTTATCTTACCACGTTCTGAAAGCGGACAGCTGTTCTATGCACGAGCTGTGAAGACCCTAATATGCACCACACTTCACACTTTTGCCACCGAACGCGTCACGTATATTTTCGCCAAGCAAAATTGAACCGTCGAAAGGACCGTTATGGATACCAAGCAGCAACTCGTCAATGCCCTCGCAGGCCTGGGCTCAACCATTACCGAAGCCATGGATGTCATCGAAGGCTTTGTCCCCTGCGGACATCCCGCCCTCACGGTATCGAACGCACTCGTCGCGCTGGACGCTGACGATGATGCAGCTCTCGCCCAGCAGCTTGAGACCGTCGAGGGCTTTATCGACCACGTGAGCGATAACCGCGGCGTGACCGCCTACCACGGCATTGAGGTCGAGCTCGCGGGTCCCAAAGCCGATCTGCTCGCAGCAATCCGCGAGGTAGGCGCCCTTATGCAGACCGCAGGCGTCAAGAACACCCAGGTCAACGAGTGGGTCTACCGCAGTCTGGCAGCACTAAACGGTTCCGGCGATAAGGCTGCCGAAAAGCTCGTCGAAGCTCCCGTCATCAAGGCAGCGCTTTTGTAAATAGCAGACGCGGGCCCCTTGGCGCATCGTCGTCCAAGAGGCCCGCAAACAGTTCGCGTCAACCGATAGCCGCGCCACCGCGTTCGGCCAAAGCAAGAATCGGCATCATTTGGCGCGGAGTCTTCGCTGCAAGATCGGCATGTTCGAGCAACTTGCGATCGTTGGTCACCAAGTAATCGACCTGTGCGCGCTTGCACGCGGCGAGCACCAAGTTGTCCTCGTAATCGCGATGAAGCGCTAAGTATTTGTCGGCCAGCCAAAGGTCCGACGCATCTGCGCCCACGGCCGTGGCGTTTTCGGTCATGTTCCGAACAAACGCCAACGCCGCATCGCCAATTGCACGGGCAGATGCCTCGTCGAGCGCTCCCCCGCTGGCAAGAACGCTACGCTTCAGCTCGTGTTGGACAACGTACAGCACATCCTTAGCGATATGCACCGGGAAGAACAGCAACGCCCCCGTCTCCGTCGCCTGCCCAATAAACGCACGCGCGGCAAGCGACTCGGCATGGTCGACGCAAAACGAATCAACCCATACGTTGGCGTCCACCATAATCTTGAGAGGCGCCCCACTCACTGGATCATCCCCTTTTGGCGATAATGCTCATCCATGGCTTCGGAATAGATTGTGTCCCAACCGCGATCGCCGGATACGGGCGACATAGCGATGCCCAGGTCCGCGTAAAGCTGATCCGCCGCCGCCCATGATGCGGCGAACGGCGCATCGGGCGCGACGGTCTGCTGCCGGTCATCGACGGCCGCAAGCACCTCCTCGCACTGCCCGCCACCCTGCGCGACCTTGGCCACCACCTTTTTGATGAGCTCGGGCAGCGAGGCGCCCGAAAGCCGCAGCGCCTCCTCGGCACGGTTCTTAACCTGGCGATCCACGCGAACGTTCACCTGCGCCATGCCGCTAACAGCACCCACGTTGATCCCGCTCCCTTCAATTGCTAGCACCGCTAGCAATACTATATAGAGAAGCTAGCAAATAATCAAACGCAAAAGGCCTGCGCCCGGACGGCACCGATGCCGTCCGGGCGCAGGCCAGATAACGTGGGCGAACACGTCTGCTAGCGCAGGTACGCCTTCGCGTTACTCAGGCTGTAGGCGATTGTTGAGCCGTTGTGCAGCAGTGACGAAGTCTGCGGAGTGATCATGCCGGTAATACCCAATGCCAACAGCGCCGAGTTGGTGAGCATCACCTTGGAATACGAGCTCGTCAGACGATCGATGAGTCCCTGGCTCATGCGGCGCAGGCGAACAATCGCGGCGAGATCCGTATCGGTCAGAATGATATCGGCGACCTCCTTGGCGATATCGCTTCCACCGCCCATGGCCAGACCCACATCGGCCAAACCGAGCGCCGGCGAATCGTTGACGCCGTCACCCACCATGGCAACGTGGCGTCCCTCGCTCTTAATGCGCTCCACGTACGCGTATTTGTCCTCGGGCAGCAGCTCGGCCTTAAACTCGTCGACGCCCGCCTCGCGCGCAATGCGCTCGGCCGTGCGCTCGGAGTCGCCCGTAAGCATTACGACATGCTTGACGCCCAGCGCATGCAGGTCGGCGATGGCCTCGCGGACCCCGGGCTTAAGCGGGTCCTCGATACCGAGCACGCCCACGACCGTGCCGTCGACTGCCAGGTACAGCGGCGACAGGCCCTGCATCTGGGACTCAATTTGCTCCTTAATGTCGGACTCGAGCTGTGCGCTCTCGTCCTCAAACACAAAGTGCGCGGAACCGATGATGGCGCGACGCCCTTCAATGGACGAAGCGATGCCGTGCGCCACGATGTACTCGACGGCGGCATGGCGCTCGCGGTGCTCGAGCCCGCGCTCGCGCGCCGCACTGACCACGGCGCGTGCCACCGGATGCGGAAAATGCTCCTCCAAGCAAGCGGAAAGGCGCAGGATCTCGTCCTCACTCCAGCCATCGGTGGTGAGCACGCAAGCAAGACGCGGCTGTGCCTCGGTCAGCGTACCAGTCTTGTCAAAGACAATGGTGTCGGCCTTGGCAAACGACTCAAAGTACTTTGCGCCCTTGACCATGACGCCCATCTTGGCAGCATCACTCATAGCGGTCATGACGGCGACGGAACCCGTGAGCTTGAGTGCGCACGAGTAGTCGACCATCAGCGCCGCCGAGGTCTTGATAAGACTGCGCGTGGTGAGTGCAACCAAGCCCGCGAGCAGGAAGTTCCACGGGACGATCTTGTTGGCGAGGTCCTCCATATGCGACTGACCCTCGGACTTGAGCGAATCGGCCGTCTGCACGAGCGAGACGATTGAGCGCAGTTTGGTTTGCGCCGTATTGGCGCGCACGCGCACCAAGATGCTGCCGTCTTCCACGACGGTGCCGGCGAACACGTCGTCGCCCACGCTGCGCTCGACGGCCAGTGGTTCGCCGGTCAGGGTCGCCTGGTTGACCATAGCGCTTCCCTGCTCGACAACACCGTCGATGCAAATGGACATGCCGGTGCGCACGGCGACCAGATCGCCGGGTTCAAGCTCGGTGGCGGCAACGCTTACCTCGGTGTCGCCGACGACCTTTTGCGCCTTGTCGGGCACGTCGAGCAGAGAGTTGATGAGCTCGTTTTCGCTCATGGCGCGGGTGTAGTCCTCGAGCAGCTCGCCCACGTTGAGCAGGAACATCGTCTGGCCCGCGGTGTCGACATCACGCTTGACGAACGAGATGCCGATGGCCGAAGCGTCGAGCACGGGAACGGTCAGGCGCGGCTGAGCCAGCTCATGAAGGGCGGCACGCAAAAATGCCATGTAACCGGCCACGACAAACACCGCACGCAGAGGCGTCGGCAAGAACCAGCGGCGCGCGTAGTGGGCGCCGATAAGTGTGGCAAGATCCATGACGAGCTTGTGCTTGCGCGGCTCAAGCTGCATCACGTAGCCCGACTTGGCATCGGCGATAGCTTGAGCATCGAGTGCGCCTAGGGCATCGAGCACGCTTGCGCGGCGCGGCTCGTCGTACTCCAGCGCCATCTGGCCAATACGGCCATAAACGCGCACCTTGTGCACGCCATCGATATCGCCGCCAAGCTTAAGAAGTGCATCGAGATCGCTCTCTGGCACAGGACCCGCCAATTGAAGACGGGTCCTGCCGGGGATCTCGCTGATAATCGAGAATCTCATAGTTTGTACCTAGGAGCGTTACTCGGCTGCCTCGTCAGCAGCGGCCTCGCTCTGGGTGATGTAGGCAGCCTCGGCAACCATGTCGTCGACATTGGCCTTGGCCTGCTCGACCATGTCCTGGTAGCAGTTCTTGACGCGCATACCGCACGCGATGCCCTGCACGCAGGCGTTCTTTACCGGAGCGCTGGTGAGCAGCTTGATGCCGGCCGTACCAAGCAGAAAACCGCCACCGACAAGCAGGGTGTTAAACGTCGACTTCTTCATGTTGCTTCTCCCTTTTGCCGCACAAGCGCGGCATGGTGCCTTAGCACCCGAGTTCATTAGTTTGCTCGAGCACGCTTTTGAAAATAGTTTAGTATAACTATTTGGTCAACAATGGCTAACTTTTTGGAAACTATGGGGATGAACTCAATGTGACAAAGGGATTGTCCCTTTGTCACATTCCTATAGCCGCCAGGCAGCCGCTTCCTTTTGCAGCGCAACCATGCGGGCGAATTCTCCACCTGCCGCCTTGAGCTGTGCCGGAGTGCCCTGCTCGGCAACCACACCATCCTTGAGCACAACGATTTTGTCGGCATTTTCCACCGTACGCATACGGTGGGCAATAACGATAACCGTCTTGCCTGCAAGCAGACGGGAGAGCGCCTGTTGCACCACGGTCTCGTTCTCCACATCCAAGCTCGCCGTCGCCTCGTCCAACAGCACGATAGGCGCATCTTTGAGCAGCGCACGGGCGATAGAGATGCGCTGGCGCTCGCCGCCGGACAGCTTGGAGCCGTTCTCGCCAATCATGGTGTCGTAGCCCTGCGGCATGCGGTTCACGAACTCGTCGCAGTTGGCGGCACGCGCGGCCGCAAGCACTTCCTCATCGGTGGCATCACGACGCCCGAGGCGGATATTTCCCATCACCGTGTCGTCAAAGAGCAGCACGTCTTGGAACACAATGGCGTAATCACGCAGCAGCACCTCGGGATCCACGCTCGCAACATCCACGCCACCCACGGTGACCGTGCCTTCGGTGGCATCCCAAAAGCGCGCGGCCAGGCGGCACACCGTAGACTTACCGGAACCCGAAGGACCGACCAGTGCCGTGACCTCGCCTTCCTTGGCGGTAAAGCTCACATCGGTAAGAACTTTCTCGCCGGCGCGTCCGTCCTCGCCCGCACCATAGCCAAATGCCACGTGATCGAACACCACATCGTGGCCCACGGGCTCAAATTTCTCGCTGCCCCACGCCACAGGCTCTTCCATGATGGAACGCATGCGCTTGGCAGACGACTCGGCGGCAAACAGCTCGGACATTAACATTAACGCCTGGTCAAAGGGCGCATAGATACGGCTCACCATAAGCAGGAAGGCAAACATCACCAAAAAGTCGACCTGCCCGGAGGCGACCACCGCGGCGCCCGTAACCAGCGTGGTGGCAATGCCCAGACGCAGGATGACAAAGGCAGAGTTGACCAAAAGCCCGTTAGCGAGCTCGCCCTTGGTGGTCTCGCGCTCCTCGGCATCGATCACAGCGTTGAGTCCCTCAAGATAATGGGCCTCCTGGTTGGTGGCACGGATCTCGCGAACGCAGTCGAGCGTCTCTTGAATTGCCTCGGTAACCTTGACCTTCTCGGCACGCACGCGATCGAACACCGGGGTCATGGGGCCGCGTGTTAGATACAGCACGGCAAAGGCCACGGGAACGCTCCAAAACGCCGCGATCGCCAGCTGCCAGCAAAAGAACAACGACGCCACGAACACAATGGCGCTTGCGATGATGGCACCCCAAAGCTCTCCCAGCACGTGGCTGTAGGCGTGCTCCATAGCCTGGACGTCGCCCATGATGGTCTCGGTTAAATCGGCCAGATCACGACGACCAAAAAACGACAGCGGCAGTTTGCGCAAGCGCTCGGCGATCTCCATACGCTGCTTGCCGCACTCCTCGTAAAAGATGCAGTAGGTGTAGTAATACTGCTGCCAGTTAGAGGCAAAGAGCATCACGAAAAAGACCAGGAGGCCGCCCACGATCGGCAGGGCATCCGGCAGGTCAGCCCCGCTGGCGAGATGCTCGACAAAGCTGGCCATAACCAGGAATAGAAAGCCCATGCCGGCCATGGTAATGAGATTGGTGAGCGTGGTCCAGAAAATGCCGCGTTTTACGCCGGCGACGCCTTTATCGGATAGGAAATACTTCTTTTGGAATGAGGCGAACATTTAGGCCTCGCCTCCCTTCGCGACGGCGGTATCCGCGGTCGTAGCAGTAATCTTCCAACTCGCGGCCTGTTCGTATTCGGCCCACATCTTGGCATACAGACCCTCTTGGGACAGCAACTCGGCATGGGTACCCGACTCCTGCACGCTGCCCTGGTTGAGCACCACGATTTGGTCTGCGCCCACTACAGTCGAGAGTCGGTGCGCAATCATAATGACTGTGCGACCAGCCGCTAGCTTGCTAAAGGCGCGCTGGATGAGCGTCTCGTTCTCGGGATCGGCAAACGCCGTGGCCTCATCGAGCACCACGATAGGCGCGTCTTTAAGGATCGCGCGGGCGAGTGCCACGCGCTGGACCTCGCCGCCCGAAAGATATGCTCCGCCGGCACCGAGCATGGTATTGATGCCCTGTGGGAGCTTGGCCACAATGTCGTCGCACTGAGCTGCGGAGAGGGCCGCACGCACTTCGTCGTCAGTGGCCGTAGGCTTGGAGGCGCGCACGTTATCGGCAAGTGTTTGCCGGAACAGCTGGTTGGTCTGGAACACGAAGGCGACCTGGCCCATAAGCTCGTGCGGATCCATATCGCGAACGTCCACACCGCCTACGAGCACTCGACCCGAGGAAACGTCCCAAAAACGCGGGATCAGGCTTGCGCAGGTTGACTTGCCGCCACCCGAGGGACCCACCAGGGCGAGAGTGCTACCCGCGGAAACGCTAAAGCTCACATGGCTAACGGCAGGTGTTTCGGCACCCTCGTAGGTAAAACTCACGTCCTCAAATCGCACGTCGCCACCGGCAGGGTGCTTGGGTTGGGCGGGCACGGAGAGCTGCTTGGAATCCATGACGCTTCGAATACGAGCCAGCGAATCGGCACTCATCTGAGAGGCCTCGCCCACAAACATGAGCTTGGTCATGGCCGTCGGCACCACGGCCGAAAATATCGCGTAAAACGTGAAGTTGGCCATAAAATGCGCGAAGTCCGTCTCGCCCGGCGCCAACAGCAACGCCACGGGCAGCAGGAATGTCACAAGGCCATTGAGCGCGGTAAGGTTGAGCACCTGCGGACCTCGGCAGAACGTGCCCGCATAGTTTTGCGCCATGTCGGCGTATTCGGCGATCGCATCGTGGAAGGCCTTAAAGGAGTAGACCGTCTGCTGAAACACCTTGACCACGGGGATGCCTCGTACGTATTCGGTGCCGGTCTTGTTCATCTTGACCAGCGCTCCCATGTAGGCCTTCATGAACTCGGCGCCTTTGCCGCTCATCATGGTGGCCATGGCGCCAAACGAAATGACCACCGAGATGAGGCATGCCGCGCCCAAGCGCCAATCGAGGGCGAAAAGCAGCACGAGCAAGCCCACGACCATGGCGACGGCGCCTGCGATATCGGGCAGCATGTGTGCGAGCAAAGTCTCGGTGGAGGCGGCGCACCCGTCTACAATGCGGCGCAGCTCGCCGGTGGCATGCGTGTCGAAGTAGCCGAGCGGCAACTTAAGCAGGTGCTCGCTCGTAGCCTTACGGATATTGGACGCGCAGCGAAACGCGGACAGATGCGTGCACATGAGCCCCACGAAATAAGCTACGATGCTTGCCAGGGCAAAACCCACGGCCCACCAACCGTACATCGCGATGTTAGTGGCTTCGCTCCAGTTGGGCGCCACGGCGATCAGATCGCACGCGACAAGCCAAATGCACACGTACGGGCCAAAGCTCAGCAGCTGCGAGAGCGCCGAGAGCGCCATGCCCAAATACGTTAGGAATTTGCGGTCACCGGCATACGCGAGCAACTCGCCGATGCCTCCACCTTCCCTTTTTGATTCCTTTGCCATGAGATTCCTTTCTAACGGCTTGAGAGTTAACCGTAATGAACTTATCATTGATGTGTTAGCCATGGCTCACAATCAAGCCAGGCGTGGACGTTTCTGCAAAGGAAAGGGACGCTTTTGCAAATACGGCGGGCAGCGACCGACATAACCGAGCTCTATGCACCACAGTTTGAGCAGTTTGGCCTGGAGCTTACCGGCAAGGGCGCCGTCTTTACCGGCGAGGTGGCAAACGACCGGGCGCACGGCCGCGCATGGATCATGCCCCTCTCCCCTGCCTGCATTGTCCTGGAGCATTTCATCACCCCGACGCACGATATGTACCTGGCCGAATACACGCCCGAACCATACGCCTGCGTGAGCGAGGTCAGCGCGCCCACGCTTGCATGCATGCCCGAGGCTGGCATAACGCCCGCGAACCTTAAACCATTGCATGGACCGTGGCCAAACAATGCCGTTTGCAGCTTTATCCAAGATAGCTGTGGCGAGGAATTAAGCCCGCTGTTTGCGGGGCGGCTCTATCACTCGCGCTCGGTGCTCTTTTTGCCTGGGTATTTTGACGAGCTGGAACGTCACTATCCCACCGAGTTCGCGGAGGTCTTTGACGCGTTTGCCGAGCCGTGGCACGAGGAGGCAGCGTCTGCCATCTGCCACACGCTGCGCCGGATTAACGAGGACCGCGCCCGCACCGTAGGCGGACACGTCTATATGCAGGGCATCGTGGAGACCATGGTCGCGGAGCTCGCCTGTTCGCGCGCGGCCCACAAGCAGGCGCGGCAGGCGGCAGACACACGCGTCAGCATAACCATTGCCGAAGAAGCAACGGCAATGATTGAGCGCGCGCTCGACAAAGGCAGACGTGTGGGTATCAACGAGGTGGCCGAGAGGCTCTACACAAGCCGCTCCAAACTATGCGCCACCTTTAAGGCCCAAACTGGCGAGTCCCTGGGCACCTACATTCGCAGACGCCGTATGGAGCGAGCAAAGGACCTTTTGGCCGATAGCGCGCTCACAATAGCGCAGGTGGCAGAGCGTCTAGGCTACCCTCAACAGGCCGCCTTCGCCCAAGCCTTCAAGCAATACACCGGCATGACACCCACGGCTTGGCGAAGCAAGCATCGCTAAGGCCCAGGCTCCCTGGCCGTAACGGAGCGATTAATTAGCCGCCGTCCGTCAGCTCACCCAGGATCTAAACGTCAAGATGTGCACGATCAAGCGCCTTTTTGATAAGAGGGACAGATCGATCAGCCAAATACAACGGAATGTTGAGCACCCCGTCGTCGAGCTTTAGGTTCTTAAGTGAGTAGCGGACCCTCAATGGAGTCGTCTCCGCATGCTTGTCGGCATAGTACTTAAGGCTCTTGGAATGAACGACCTCTCCCGATTTGACCTCGACGGGAACGATTTCGTTTCCGACTTGAATCAAAAAATCGACTTCGTGCTTCGGCTTCTCGTTTGTCCAATAACGCGGAGCAGCATCTAACTGTGAAAGCAATGCCTGAAGCACATAGTTCTCGGCGAACGAACCTTTGAACTCCGAAAATAGCGCATCCGAGATGGCAAAAGCGGACGCATCCAGCCTTGCCATGCGGCGCAGCAAGCCGACATCAAGACAGTAGACCTTAAATGCCTTGAGGTCATCGTACGCAGAGAGCGGCACACCACCGGCAGCATTAAGGCGAACCGCCGTGATGAGCCCAGCATCGGCAAGCCATTCCAGAGCATCCTCGTATTCTCGAGCACGAGCCCCCTCGCGCACCGCACCCCAAACGAACTTTTTGTTCTCGCGCGCCAACTGAGCTGGAATCGAGTTCCATATTTGCGAAAGCTTGGCGAACTGCGCACGGCCACCATGCTTGGCAAAATCGCGCTCGTAGGAATCCAAGAGATCAGACAACACCTTATCGACCTGAACGATATCGCCCGTCTCCGCCCACCGGCCAAGAGCCTCTGGCATGCCGCCGCATGCAAAATAACGACGAAGATGCTCGACGAGACGGACATGGAAGAAATCGGGCACTGTCTCGATCTGATCCAGGCCGCCAAGGTATTCGTCGTAGTTTGCAGCGCCCTCGGCTTTCAGAAACTCGGAAAAGCTCATGGGGCGCATCTCCATGAACTCGACCTTTCCCACCGGAAAAGCGCTGGTCTCACGGGACAAGCGAACGCCCAACAAAGACCCTGCGCATGCGACGTGATACTCGGGGGCCTCGTCACAGAAGTATTTAAGGGCACCGACTGCAGAAGGACAATCCTGGATCTCATCAATAATAAGCAGCGTCTCGCCAGGATCGATAGGCTGTCCAAGTGCCAGGGAAAGATTTGAGATGATCCGTCGAGGATCGCGCGTACCTTCGAAAAACTGAGCGTACTCGCTCTGTACCCCAGGCGACGGCTCCTCGAGCGTCAGATACACATAATTGATGTACGAGGTTCGGCCGAACTCCTTAAGCGCCCACGTCTTTCCAACCTGGCGCGCCCCCTTAAGGATAAGCGGCTTACGATATTCTGACGCTTTCCAAGCGTTAAGCTTGGCAATGATATCTCGCTGCATGGCCGAACCTCCCGCAAAGAAACTTCCGTAAACGTGATATTTCCCACATTTTACCCTAGGTAAAACGTGACATTTATCACATTTACGGAAGTTTTAAGCTCATTTCGCCACACTTTCATCATATTTATTGCAATGTGACAAAGGGACAGTCCCTTTGTCACCCGCACAAAAATGGACGCGCCAACGGCGCGCCCATTCACTCTATTCCATTCAGCCCCACCTGACCCGAACGGCCGAGTCGTCTGGCCGGGGAAGTCCCGAGTCGCCGGGGTGTTTGCTCCAAATGAGTTCCGCATGCAAAGAAGGCCACTAAATGTGGCCTTCGTCTTGCATAGGACTGTTTGAAATTTGGAGGAAATACCCCGGCGACTCGGGGCTTCCCCGGCCTCGCAGCTACGAAAGCGACGTTCTCAGCAACTCGTTGAAGAGCTTCGGGTTGCCCTTGCCGCGGCTCGCCTTCATGCACTGGCCCACCAAAAAGCCGATGACCTTCTGGTTGCCCTCACGATACTGCTGCGCCTGATCGGCACAGTTTGCCAGCACCTCGTCCACGATCGGCTGCAGCGCGCCGGCATCGCTTACCTGACGCATACCGCGCTCGTCGACGATCTTGTTGGGGTCGTCGCCGGTCTGGGCCATGGCCTCAAAGACCTCGTGCGCCTGGTTGGAGCTGATGGCATCGGTCGCCAGCAGCTTGGCCAGCGCCGCCACCTGAGCCGGCACAATACCGGACTCGGCGAGCGACACGCCCGCACCCTTAAGGTAGGCGATCATCTCGTTCACCAGCAAGTTTGCAACCGTCTGGGCCTCTTTGCCAACCATACCGGCGGCGGCAGCCTCAAAGAACTCGGCAAACTCCGGGTCGCCGGCAATCTGCTCGGCATCGGCCGCCTTAATGCCAAAGTCGGCCTCAAAACGGGCGCGCTTGGCATCGGGCAGCTCGGGAATCTCGCCACGGCAGCGGTCGATAAACTCATCGTCCAGATCGAACGGCGCCAGATCGGGATCGGGGAACAGGCGATAGTCGTCGGCCGTCTCCTTGACGCGCATGACCACGGTGCGCTTGCGGCTGGGCTCCCAGTGGCGGGTCTCCTGATAGATGATGCCGCCCTCCTCGAGCACCTCGGCCTGGCGGCAGATCTCGTAGGCAAGGCCATCGTGCAGGCTCTTAAACGAGTTGAGGTTCTTGAGCTCGGTCTTGGTGCCCAACTTGGTCTCGCCGCGGCGGCGCAGCGACACATTGCCGTCGCAACGCATGGAGCCCTTCTCCATGGAGCAGTCCGAAATGCCCAGTGTCACAAAGATGCGACGGAGTTTCTCCATAAACAGGCGAGCCTCCTCGGGCGTGCGCAGATCGGGCTCGGTGACGAGCTCAATGAGCGGCGTGCCGCAGCGGTTGTAGTCGACGAGCGACTCGGCCGCGGCGGTAATGCGGCCCTCGGCGCCGCCCACATGGACCATCTTGGCAGCGTCCTCCTCCATGTGGATGCGCAGGATGCGGATGGGCACCGTGTAGGAACCGTCCTCGCGACGCTCGGGCATCTGCAGGTTGGACGCGTCGTAGCTGGCCAGGTGACCGGCGCGCTGGTTACCCTCGCGCATGGTTGACGTCATGGACGTGGACAGGCCCTCGGCGTTGGCCGAGGCGCTCGCCAGGCCCTGGGCCTCGGCCTCGCCAAACGCGCAGTCGGGGCGCTCGGCGGCACCGCGACCGGTCACGTCCAGATCCAGGTGACCGTACATGGCAAAGGCAACCGGACCCTGCGTAGTCTGGAAGTTCTTGGCCATATCGGGATAGAAGTAGTGCTTGCGGTAGAACATCGAGTGGCGCTGGATCTCGCAGTTGGTGGCGAGACCGGCCTTGACGATGCTCTCGATGGCGCGCTTGTTGGGCACCGGCAGGGCGCCGGGCAGGCCCAGGCACACCGGGCACACGTTGGCGTTGGGCTCGTCATCGTGGCTGAGCTTGCAGTTGCAGAACATCTTGGTATCGAGTGCGGTGAGCTCGGTATGGATCTCCAGGCCGATCACGGCCTCCCAATCCTGCAGGACCTCGGAAAGCTCCTTCATTACAGCTCGCCTCCCTTCCCGGCAAAATCGGGCGCGACGGAAAGCGCGGGCGCACCCGTAGCGGCATCGGCAAAGCCGCGCTCCAGGGCGCGGGCAAATGTGAGCAGCTGACGGTCCTTAAAGGCCGGACCCACCAGCTGGGCAGAAACGGGCAGCTTGCTGTCCTCGCCCAGGCCCAGCGGCACCGAGATACCACCGTTGCCGCAAATGTTGAGCGAAATGGTGTATAGGTCGGAGAGGTACATCTGCGTGGGGTCGCTGATCTCGCCGAACTTAAAGGCCGTGCGCGGCGAGGCGGGCATAAGGATGGTGTCCACCTTGGCATACGCAGCGTCGTAGTCCTGCGTGATGAGCGTGCGGGCCTTTTGCGCAGCGTAGTAATACTTGTCATACACGCCCGAGCTCAGCAGGTAGGCGCCGAGCATCTGACGGCGCTTGGCCTCGGCACCAAAGCCGTGGGCACGCGAAAGCGAGCTCTGGTCGGACAGGTTGGCGCAGCCCTCCTCCTGGTAGCCGTAGCGAATGCCGTCGAAGCGAGCCAGGTTGGAGAACGCCTCGGCCGGGCCGATGACGTAGTAGGCGGCGATGGCGGCGTCCAGGTGCGGCAGGTCGACCTCGACCAGCTCGGCGCCCTGGTTCTGCAACTCCTGGGCGGCGCGCTGAACAGCGGCCTTGACCTCGGGCGTCAGACCCTCGGCCTCCATAAACGCAGGGATGATGCCCACGCGCTTGCCCTCGATGCTGTCGTTGAGGTGCTCGGTAAAGTCGACGGCACAATCCTGGCTGGTGCAGTCGTACGGATCGTGGCCCGCGCCGGTAAGCGCGTTCATGGCCAGCGCGACATCCTCGACCGTGCGGCCAAAGGGGCCCACCTGGTCGAGCGACGAGCCAAAGGCAACCA
>CABUMU010000050.1 GCA_902492855.1 uncultured Collinsella sp.
TGGACTGCGGGGTAATGCTGCCGAGTAGGTGGTTGCGGCGCCCTATTCGCTCAAGGGACGCAGCGATGCCTCCTCAAAATGGAAGGATCGAAAGCCGTCTTCCGTTTCGATGCACGCGCGACCAAAGCCATCGACCGTTTGAAAGATGCCACGCGCCAGCTCGTCCCCAGCGGGGGAGCGGGCGATAACGTGCTCCCCGATCCAATTGAGGTGAGCGATATATTCATCGTGGACGGGCGCGAGCGGACCGACGTCTTCTTCCATGGCGTTGAGCAGATCTGCCCACGCGTCCACATCGTTTACGACGGTGTGATAGACCTCCTTGAGTAACACATCGACGGCGGGAACATTCTCGTTGAGGTCCGAGAGGCCAATTGCCGCCAGGCCGCCATCGGGCACCTCTTGGGGCGTGTAGTTCACATTGACGCCAATGCCGCAGACGGCGAAAGGTTTGCCTTCGTTATCGCGTGCGGCCTCGACCAGAATGCCGCCGAGCTTGCGTCCTCGCGCGACCAGGTCGTTGGGCCATTTGAGGCCAATCTCGTTTGCAAGACCCTGCTTTTCGAGCGCCTCGAGCACCGCTAAGCCGCTGATGGCGGCAAGACCAGAGTACTTTGCAGGATTAACGCATGGACGCAGGACAATCGAAAGCAATAGGTTGCCGGCGGTTGAATCCCACTTGTGGCCGCGCCGGCCGCGTCCTGCCGTCTGAGTCCGGGCGGCAAGTCCCGTGCCGTGCGGCTCTCCCTGTTTTCCTGCTTCGAGCAGGTCATCGTTGGTCGATCCGGTTACGTCGACTATCGTTAAACGAGAATCCATAACAGCTGCTACCTCCTAAGTTAATAAGGCAATCGCGCAATGGTGTCGAGAGATAGACACAATGTGAAGCCTTTGTCGCATTTGGACAATTTAATGTTAACACGTCAACAACGACTAAAATGCGCTATCCTCTCTTGGTCGATGTAAACACGTCAACAACTCAAAGGAGGTTAGTGATGGGTTTCACGATTCTTGGAACAGGCTCGGCGCTTCCTGAGCGCAGTGTTTCCAATGACGAGCTATCTGAGTTCCTCGATACCTCGGATGAGTGGATTTTTACCCGCACAGGTATCAAGAGCCGCCGCGTCTGCACCACCGAGTCACTTGACGACCTTGCCGTAGCGGCGAGCGAGCGGGCACTCCAGGTGTCCGGAATCGACGCGAGCCAGCTGGATCTGATCGTCTGCTCGACGACGACGGGTGACCACCTTGTTCCCGCTGAGGCGTGTGCCGTTGCTGAGCGACTAGGCGCGACGTGCCCTGCCTTCGATGTCTCGGCGGCTTGTGCCGGCTTCGTATTTGCGCTCGATGTCGCCGAGGGCTATATCGCCCGCAGCCGTGCCGAGCGCGTGCTTGTTGTTGCTGCCGAGCAGATGACGCGCGCGCTCGACTGGACCGACCGTGCCACCTGCGTGCTTTTTGGCGATGGGGCAGGCGCCGCAGTGATTGAAGCTGGGGGAGACAACCCCCTTGCCGTTGAGCTTTCGACGGCGCCCGACGTCGAGACGTTGCGCGTTCCCGGTCTGGTCGGTACCTCGCCGTTTAAGGCTTCCGCAGATAGCGCGAGCGTGCTGTCCATGAATGGCCGCCGCGTGTTCAAGTTCGGCGTCAACGCCATCTGCGACACGGTCCATAAGCTTGCGATCGATGCGGGCATTTCGGTCGAAGACATCGATCATTTTGTATTCCATCAGGCTAACGAACGAATCCTGAGCCAGGCGGTCAAGCGCCTGGGCGTGCCGGACGAGCGCGTGGTTCGCACGTTGCGCGAGACCGGCAACATTTCGAGCGCATGCATTCCGCTTGCCCTCGACCGGCTGGCAAACGCCGGTGCACTTCACACAGGCGACACCATCGCCTTGGTTGGATTTGGCGCCGGTCTGGATATAGGTGGCTATCTGCTTCGTTGGAAGTAGTCGCACATAGGAAATAAAAACGCCCTAGGGCACAACCAAAGGAGAACTACCATGGCAGATCAGAAGACCTTCGAGCGCGTTTGCGACGTTATCCGCGAGACCGCCGGTCTTGACGATGTCGAGATGAAGCCCGAGTCCACGCTCGAGGAGATTGGTCTCGACAGCCTGGGCACCGTCGAGATCCTCGTTGCCGTCGAGGACGAGTTTGGCATCCAGCTCGATACCGAGGAGAACCCCAAGACGGTCGGCGAGTTCGCCGATACGGTCGAGGCGGCATTGGAGAAGTAGAGATGCTCAAGACTCCTCTCTGCGATCTGCTCGGCATCGAAAAGCCCGTGTTCCAGGGCGGTATGGCCTGGATTGCCGATGCCTCGCTGGCGTCCGCAGTGTCCGAGGCGGGTGGCTTAGGCATCATCGCGGCCATGAACGCCGACGCCAACTGGCTTCGCGACCAGATTCATGAGCTGCGCGCCAAGACGGATAAGCCCTTTGGCGTCAACGTCATGCTCATGAGCCCGTTTGCCGACGAGGTTGCACAGGTCGTGATTGACGAGCGAGTGCCGGTCGTCGTGACGGGCGCCGGCAATCCCGCCAAGTACATGAAGGCGTGGAACGAGGCGGGCATCAAGGTCATCCCGGTCGTTGCCTCGGTGGCGCTGGCGCGCCTCGTGGCACGTCGTGGAGCCACGGCGGTTGTTGCCGAGGGTACCGAATCGGGCGGCCATATTGGAGAGACCTCGACGATGGCACTGGTGCCGCAGGTCGTCGATGCGGTTGACATTCCCGTCGTGGCCGCCGGCGGTATTGCCGACGGCCGCGGCGTGGCGGCCGCCTTTATGCTGGGCGCCGAAGGCGTGCAAGTGGGTACGCGCTTTCTGGTCGCAGACGAGTGCACCGTCTCGGAGCAGTACAAAGAGATGGTCCTGAAGGCCAACGACACTTCGACGCGTGCGACCGGTCGCTCGACGGGACATCCAGTGCGCGCCCTCAAGAGCCCCTTCACCAACGCCTATGCCAAGAGCGAGGGTTCCGGCGCGAGTGCCGAGGAGCTCGGTGCTATGGGAACCGGTGCGCTGCGTAAGGCCGCCAAGGACGGCAACTACGAAGAGGGTTCGTTTTTGTGTGGACAGATTGCCGGCATGGTCAACGAGCGCCAGAGCGCACGCGAAATCGTTGACGACCTGGTCGATGGCGCCGAGCACGTCCTGAAGGGTGCGTGCGCATGGGTGGCGTAGCGTTTTTGTTTGCCGGCCAGGGTGCCCAGCACCCCGCGATGGGCGTCGACTTGATCGAGACATCGCCGGCGGCTGCCGAGGTGTTCGCCATTGCCGATGAGGTGCGCCCGGGGACGAGCGAGCAGTGCCGGAGCGCCTCCAAGGAGGAGCTCTCGCAGACCGAGAACACGCAGCCTTGCGTGTTCGTGCACGACTTGGCTGTCGCCGTCGCCCTGCGCGAGCGCGGCGTGGTGCCTGCCGCCTGTGCGGGATTCTCGCTGGGCGAGGTCGCTGCACTCACCTTTGCGGGGGCATTCGATACGCGAGCGGGTTTTGAGCTCGTGTGTGAGCGCGCGGCATTGATGGCCACGGCGGCCGAGCGTCACCCCGGCGGCATGCGCGCCGTCATCAAACTTGATGCTGCGCAAGTCGAGAACCTGGCTGCGCAGGCCGGCGAGGACTGCTGGCCGGTCAACTACAACAGTCCCCAGCAGACGGTTGTGGCCGGAGCGCCCGATGCGCTGCAGGAGCTCGACGTCCTAGTAAAAGAGGCTGGCGGCCGCGCCATGAAGGTCGCGGTGTCGGGTGCATTTCATAGCCCCTATATGGCCGAGGCGACCTGTGGCCTTGCCGCATATATTGAGGCCGGTCACGCGCCGTCCCCGTTGCTCATTCCTGTTTTGGCAAACATGACGGCGGCGCCCTATCCGGCGGACCCGCGAGCGGCATCGGATGTCTTGGCCAACCAGGTGAGCCATGCCGTGCGCTGGGTCGACACGCTGTATGCTCTGCAGGATCAGGGCATCGACACATTTATTGAGGTCGGCCCCGGCAAAACGCTGTCCGGCCTGGTCAAGCGTACGTTGAGCGACGTTCGTGTGTATTCGTGCGAGACGGCCGAGCAGGTCGCAGCTATTGCCGACGAGCTCGCATAGTCCACAGGGCTGTAACCCGAAAGGAATGACATGGGCAACTTGAACAATGGCGCGCTCGAGCGCAACGACTCACGTCGCGTGGCACTGGTCACGGGCGGCTCGCGGGGTATCGGCCGCGCCTGCGCTATCGGTCTGGCGGAGGATGGCTACGATATCGCCGTCGTCTATGCCGGCAGCGTCGATGCGGCGCGCGAGACGTGCGACGCCTGCGAGGCGGCTGGCGCCACGGCGCGCTCATATCAATGCGACGTGGCCGACCCCGCTGCCGTCAACGCGTGCGTGGAAGCGGTCCTCAACGACTTTGGCTCCATTTGGGCGCTCGTCAACAACGCTGGCATCACCCGCGATGGCCTGCTCATGCGCATGGGCGATGACGCCTTCGATCGCGTGCTCGATGTCAATCTTAAAGGAACGTTTAACACGACGCGCGCGCTCACCAAGACCTTTATGCGCCAGCGCGGCGGCTGCGTCGTCAACATGAGCTCGGTCGTGGGCCTGATGGGCAATGCCGGGCAAGCCAACTACGCTGCCTCCAAGGCGGGCGTGATCGGCCTGACCAAGGCGGTGGCGCGCGAGCTTGCGCCCCGCGGCGTACGAGTGAACGCGGTTGCCCCCGGGTTTGTCGAGACGGATATGACGGCAAAGCTCTCGGAGAAGGTGCGTACGGTAACCGAGGAGCAGATTCCCCTTAAGCGTATGGCGCGCCCCGAGGAGGTGGCCGGCGTAGTGCGCTTTCTGGCGAGTGATGCGGCTGCCTACATTACGGGTGAGGTCGTGCGCGTCGACGGCGGAATGGCGATGTAGAAACCAGGGCCGAAGAACGGCTTGGATGAGGAGACCATGATGGAACAGAGAGTTGCAATCACCGGTATCGGTGCCGTATCGCCGCTCGGTAACACGGCGCTTGCCACCTGGGCGGCCATGTGCGCCGGCACGTGCGGCATCGGCCCGATCACGCACTTCGATACCGATGCGTTTGCCGTTAAGGTGGCGGCCGAGGTCAAGGGTTTTGACGGCAACGAGTACTTTGGTAAGCGTGACGCCAAGCACCTGGACCCCTGCGTTCAGTTTGCCCTGGCGGCGTCGGACGAGGCTATGCACGATGCGGGCTTTGATGTCGAAGGCGCCATCGATCGCGAACGCCTGGGCGTCTACGTGGGTTCAGGCGTGGGCGGCATGCAGACACTTGTCGACAACGTCCACACGATCGCCGATCGAGGGCCCCGCCGTGCATCGCCCTATATGATTGCGATGATGATCCCCAATATGGCTTCGGGCAATATCGCAATCCGCCACAAGGCAAAGGGCCCGACCCTGCCCGTGGTGACCGCCTGCGCGACCTCGGCCCATGCCGTGGGCGAGGCGTTCCGCGCCATCAAGCATGGCTATGCCGATGCGATTCTCGCCGGCGGCACCGAGGCTGCCATTATCCCCGATGCCGTTGCGGGCTTTACATCCTGCCGTGCTCTCACCACTAATCCTGACCCGTCGACGGCTTGCCGCCCGTTTGATGCAGACCGCGACGGCTTTGTGATGGGCGAGGGCGCCTGCGTGCTCGTGCTCGAGAACATGGAACATGCGCAGGCGCGCGGTGCGCATATTTATGCCGAGGTCGTGGGCTACGGCAACACCGATGATGCCTATCACATCACGAGCCCCGATCCCGAGGCTGCCGGCATTGCCCGTGCGATATCGCTGGCGGTGGCCGAGGGCGACGTTAAGCCTTCCGAGGGCCTCTACATCAACGCCCACGGCACCTCGACCAAGCTCAACGATTCGTCCGAGACGGCGGGCATTAAGCGTGCGCTCGGCGAGGACGCGGCACGCGCCGCGCACGTCTCGTCGACCAAGTCGATGACCGGCCACATGATCGGTGCTACGGGTGCCATCGAGGTCATGGCCTGTGCCATGGCGCTCGAGCAAGGCGTGGTGCCCCCGACCATTAACTACCACACGCCCGATCCCGCCTGCGATCTTGATTACACGCCTAATCGAGCGGTTCGCGCCGACCTCACCTGGGCGCTTTCGACCAACCTGGGCTTTGGTGGACACAATGCCGCCATCGCACTGCGTAGATATGCAAGGAGCTAGAGCATGGATTCCAAAAGACTTGCCGAGATAGCCGATGTGATGGAGGACCGCGGCCTCACGCGCGTGCGCGTTGAGGAGCCCGATGGCACCGCGGTCGAACTCGAGCGCGCGAGCGCCGCACAGCCGGTTGCCGTGCCCATGCCTATGCCGGGTGCAGTAACTGCTCCGGCGGTGGCCCCTGTCGCCATGCCTGCCGCCGCACCGGAGCCCGTCGCGCAGGCGCCTGCCGCTGCACCGGAGCCCAAGGGCACCGAGGTGACTGCTCCCATGGTCGGCGTTTTCTATGCTGCCCCGGCGCCGGGCGACGAACCGTTTGTGCACGTGGGCTCCAAGGTCAAAGCCGGCGAGACTCTCTGCATCATCGAGGCCATGAAGGTTCTCAACGAGGTGACGGCAGAGGCGGATGGCGAGGTGCTCGAGATTTGCGTGGCCGATGGCGACCTCGTGGAGTTTGGAAGCTGCCTCATGAGAATCGGATAGGTGATATCCATGAACAAAGAAGAGCTTAAAGAACTGTTACCGCATCGCGAGCCGATGCTTTTGCTCGACGAAGCCGAGCTGGTGGGCGACGAGGCCCACGGCAAGATCACGATTACGGGCGACGAGTACTTTTTGCAGGGGCATTTTCCGGGAAACCCGGTGGTCCCCGGCGTGATCCAGTGCGAGATGCTCGCCCAGAACTGCTGCGTGCTGCTGATGGGCGATGAGGAAGCGCGCGGTGCGACACCGTTCTATACGAGCCTGGACAAGGTGCGCTTTAAGCGTCCAGTACGCCCGGGCGACACGGTGGACCTGGTGTGCTCTATCACGCGTGCGCGCGGGCCGTTCCGCTTTGCGACGGGTACCGCGAGCGTCAACGGTGAGGTTTGCTGCCGCGCCGATATGTCTTTTGCACTCATGCACGAAAGTTAAGGAAGGCTCATGTTCGACAAAGTGCTCATCGCCAACCGCGGCGAGGTCGCGGTCCGTGTTATCCGCGCGTGCCGCGATATGGGCATCAAGACCGTCGCCGTTTACTCCACGGCCGATGCGGACGCGCTGCACGTGCAGCTTGCCGACGAGGCGTATTGCATCGGTGGCCCGCGTCTTGCCGAGAGCTACCTCAACGACGATGCCGTGCTCACCTGTGCCGTAAAGTCGGGAGCTAAGGCAATTCATCCCGGCTATGGCTTTTTCTCCGAGAAGGCGAGCTTCGTGCGCGACTGCGACAAGTATGGCCTGGCGTTTGTCGGTCCTTCGGCCGAGGTGATCGACAGCATGGGCGACAAGGATGCCGCACGTCGAACGGCTGCCGCGGCGGGCGTGCCCATCGTGCCGGGCTGCGATTTGCTCAAAAGTCCCGAGGAGGCGACGGCCGAGGCCGAGCGCATCGGCTGCCCCGTGCTCATCAAAGCGCGTGCAGGTGGCGGCGGTCGCGGCATTCGCAAGGTCGAGCGCGTGGAAGACGCGGCAAAGGCCTTTATTGAAGCACGTGCCGAGGGCGAGGCCGTTTTTGGCGACGGCGAGTGCTACATGGAGAAGTTCGTCGCGCCGGCGCACCACGTTGAGGTGCAGATTATGGCCGATAAGCAGGGCCATGTGTTTTCGCTCGGCGAGCGCGAGTGCTCGGTGCAGCGTCGCAACCAAAAGCTGATCGAGGAGAGCCCCGCGCCGTGCCTCGACGGACACGACGACATTCGTGCTCGCATGCACAAGGCAGCGCGTGACTTGGCTCGTGCCGTCGGCTACGAAGGAGCCGGGACCATCGAGTTCCTGTACTCGGACGACGGCAATTTCTACTTTATGGAAATGAACACGCGCTTGCAGGTGGAGCATCCGGTTACGGAGTTTGTGACCGATACCGACTTGGTCAAGTGGCAGCTGCGCGTGGCAGCCGGCCAGCCTCTGCCCTTTGAGCAGGAGGACATGCCGGTCCGCAACCACGCCATGGAGTGCCGCATCAATGCCGAAACGCCGGACTTTCTGCCGTCATGCGGAACGGTCACCGCGTTGCGTGTACCGGGTGGTCCGCGCGTGCGCTGGGATTCGGCCATGTTCACCGGTGCGACAGTTCCGCCGTACTACGACTCCATGCTCGGCAAGCTCATCGTGTGTGCGCCCACGCGTGACGGCGCCATTCGCAAGATGCGCTCGGCCCTAGGCGAGCTCGTGATTGAGGGCGTGAGCGAAAACAGCGAGCTTCAGCTCGACGTGCTGGCAAACGACGAGTTCTTGTCGGGCATGTATCACACCGATCTGATGGGGCATCTCTATGCTGATGAATAGAAAAGCGAAGACGGTCAATGTCCTTGAGGGGCCGATAACCGAGTCGTGCGCCGAGTTTCCCGCGCGCCACGTGTTTATCAAGTGCCCGGAGTGCCGCCGTGTGATCGATGAGGCACGCCTACACGACAACCTCGAGGTCTGCCCTCGTTGCGGCAAACACTTTCGCGTGAGCGGTCGCGCGCGCATGCGCATGACGGTCGACGAGGGCACGTTTGAGGAATGGGATGCCAATCTGGCGTCGGAGGACTTCCTCTCGTTTCCCGGCTATGCCGATAAGCTCAAGAGCGTGAGCGAGCGTTCAGGCGAGCGCGATGCCGTTGCGTGCGGCAGGGGCAAAATCTGCGGTTGCGATACCGCGCTCTTCTTTATGGACGCCAACTTTATGATGGGCTCGATGGGGTCCGTGGTGGGCGAGAAGATCTGTCGCGCATTTGAGCGTGCGACCGAGCTGGGATTGCCAGTTGTCGGCTTTACCGTTTCGGGCGGTGCGCGCATGCAAGAGGGCGTGACCTCGCTTATGCAGATGGCCAAGATTTCTGCGGCGGTTAGGCGCCACAGCGAGGCGGGCGGCCTGTATATCACGGTGCTCACTGACCCCACGACCGGAGGCGTAACCGCGAGTTTTGCCATGGAGGGGGACATTATCCTGGCCGAGCCCGATGCCCTGACGGCATTTGCCGGCCCGCGCGTGATCGAGCAGAACATGCACAAGCGCCTGCCCAAGGGATTCCAGCGCTCCGAGTTTTTGCTGGAGCACGGCTTTTGCGATGCCGTTGTTCCGCGCGGCGAGATTGCGCTCACGGTGGGCGAGCTGCTGGCGCTGCACGAGGGGCATGCGCCCGGCCTGGGGGCACCGCATGAGATCGTGCATACGGGTCGCCGCGGCAAAAAGCTGGGACACTTGTTCAAGCGCTCGACGGCACCAAAAACCGCGCTCGAGATTGTCAAGCAGACCCGCTCGGCAGATCGCGCCACGGCGGGTGAGATGATCTCGCTGGGCCTGGATGGATTTGTGGAGCTGCACGGCGACCGCTACTTTGGCGACGACGCCGCCGTGGTGGGTGGCATTGGCTGGAAAGACGGACGTCCTGTGACGGTTATCGCCATCGAGCGCGGCACCACGACCAAAGAGCGCATGCGTCGCAACTTTGGTATGGCACATCCCGAGGGCTACCGCAAAGCGCGTCGCCTTATGCGCCAGGCCGAAAAGTTTGGTCGACCGGTTCTGTGCCTGGTCGATACTTCGGGCGCGTTTTGCGGCATCGGTGCCGAGGAGCGCGGCCAGGGCGAGGCGATTGCCCGGAATCTCATGGAGATGAGCGGCCTTAAGACGCCGATTGTCTCGGTGGTGACAGGCGAGGGCGGCTCTGGTGGCGCGTTGGCGCTGTCCGTGGCCGACCGCATCCTGATGCTCTCGAGCTCGGCCTATTCGGTCGTGAGCCCCGAGGCCTGTGCGTCGATTCTGTGGAAGGATACCGAGCGCGCGAATGAGGCCGCCGAGGCGCTTAAGCTCACGGCCCCCGATTTGTTGGCGCTCGGCATCATCGACGGCATTGTTGACGATAAGGGCCTGTCGCATGAGGAGATCGCCGGTGCCGTCATGTCCTCGGCATTTGATGCCTTCGATGCGCTTGGGCAGCTCGACGACGCGACCCTCACAAACCTCCGCTACGAAAAGTACCGCGCAATCGGTCAGTACCGCACGATGTGACAAAGGGACAGCCCGCATGTCATATTGGGAAAGGCGTTCCATGCTACAAGTTTCTAACACCTCGTTTACAACGTCGGTTTCATCAAACGCCATGGCCGTGGTCGATTATCTGTCCAAAAGCATGATGTCGGCGCTGCCGTTTATTGTCTGCGCGGCGTTGTTCCGCACCGTCGCCGTCATTATGGGCGAAGGCATGCTGGGCCTGTGGTCTGCCGATTCCGAAATCTATCGCCTGTTCTACAGTTGGCTCTATAACGCCGGCTACTACTTTTTGCCCATCTATCTTGGTTGGGCGGCCGCCCGCCAGCTCGGTTGCTCGGAGCAGCTGGGTATGATGCTGGGCGGCGTATTGATTGCGCCCGATCTGCTCAAGCTCGTCGATGCCGCATCGACGACGGGGGCATCGATGACTTCCGTGTATGGTCTGCTTCCCGCGCCGGTCAACGATTACACGACGACTGTTATTCCAGTTCTCCTTTCGGTGCCTGTGCTATGGCGAGTGGAGTGTTTCTTTCAGCGCGTTATCCCTAGGGCCGTGGCGTTTTCGTTTGTTCCGTTTGCGACCATGCTTGTCATGGTTCCGGTTTCGCTGTGTATTACGGCACCGGCGGGCAGCTATCTGGGCATGCTGTTGGGCCAGCTTATGTTTATGCTTGGCAATTCCGGTGGCATCGTGTCGCTGCTCACGCTCATGGGGCTTGCTGCGGGCTGGGAGTTCCTAAAGATTGCCGGCGTCAGCAACGTTGTCCTATCGCTCGCCTATGCGCAGTTTATGAGTGTGGGAACGGATTCGTGCATCCTGATCGCCGCGACGATGGCAACGTTCGCCGTTTGGGGCATGCCCTTTGGCGCGTCGCTTCGCGTTGCGGATAAGGACGAGAAGGCGCTCATGCTGGGCTATTCAATCTCGGGTGTTCTTGGCGGCGTAAGCGAGCCGGCGCTGTACGGTTGCGGCTTTAAATATGGCAGGTGCCTGACGTGCATGGCCATTGGCGGCGCCGTCGGAGGCCTTGTTGCGGCCGTGGGCCACGTTACGGCCTATACCATCGGCATGACGAATGTCCTTATGGTCATTGGCTTTGCCACGGGCGGCATCTCGAACCTGCTGTGGTGCTGCGCTGCCGGCGGTGTGGCATTTGCGGTGTCTGCGGCGCTGAGCTACTGCTTTGGCGTGGTGCCGGCGAAGGGACAGACGACGGGGGACGGAGCCGATTCACCCGAAACCTCGAAGAGCGTGGCCGAAGTAAGCGCGTAAACCTGTGCGACACAAGGACGATTCCTTTGCCATATTCCAAGGCCGTGGCCCGTGTGGGTTGCGGCCTTTTTGTATCTGGGGGACAAAGTGGCTACACTACAATCCGTTTGAGCAATAGATATATAGGTAGTACCGTGGGGGCGGATGTAGATGGTCGAGTGGATTGTTAAGCGTGCGCAGGGCGACCGTGCGCGCGTGGGCACGTTGACGGGCGTGGTGTGTATTCTCGCCAATGTGGCACTATGCGCTGCGAAGGGCGTAATTGGCGTGCTGTCGGGATCGGTTTCGATTGTGGCGGATGCCATGAACAACCTGTCCGATGCAAGCTCGAATATCGTGAGCGTGCTGGGCTTTAAGCTGGCGAGCAAGCCGGCCGACCCCGAGCATCCTTACGGCCACGGTCGCTACGAGTATCTCTCGGGTTTGGTCGTGGCGGCGCTCGTGCTGCTTATTGGCATCGAACTGGTGAAGTCCTCGGTGGAGCGTATTGTCAACCCGGAGCCTGTCGAGTTCTCGCTTGCCCTGGTGGCAGTTCTAGTGCTTTCGATGGTCGTAAAGCTCTGGATGGCGGTCCTCAACCAAAAGCTCGGCGATCGCATTGAGTCCGAGACGCTGCATGCGACCGCGCAGGATTCCAAGAACGATGTCCTTGCCACAGGCGCCGTGCTGGCATGTGCGATTGTTTCGCAGGTGACGCACATCAATCTTGACGCATGGGTTGGCCTTGCCGTTGGCGCCTATATTGGCTGGAGCGGCCTTGAACTTATTCAAGATACGGTGAGCCCGCTTTTGGGCCAGTCACCCGATCCTAAGCTGGTCAAGCACATTCGAGACAAGATCATGAGCTATCCCGGCGTTTTGGGCGTTCACGATTTGATGGTTCACGACTACGGCCCGGGCAGGAAGTTTGCAAGTGCGCACGCCGAGATGGCGGCCGAGGCCAGCCCGATAACATCGAGCAGTCGTTTAGGGACGAAGACGGCATGATCGTCACGCTTCACTACGATCCCATCGTGACCGATGACCCCAAGGTGGCGAGCATGCGCTTGCGCATTCACGCCATGGCTCAGGAGATCGATAACCGCCTCTCGATTCATGACCTACGCTGTGTGCCGGGTCCTACGCACACCAACGTGATCTTTGACTGCGTGCGTCCCTCGGATCTGCAGATGAGTGCCGAAGACTTAAAGCACGCGCTGGCGAAACGTGTCGAATCCGAATATCCCAAGTCGATTGCCAAGATCACGATCGACGAAGACTATGTAGGCCATACCCACGAGTAGAGCCGCGCCGATAAAGCTAGTTATATAGAAGGGGAGAGCATGAAGCGTCTATATCTACTCCGCCACGGCCAGACAGAATTCAACGTTAAAAAGCTCGTCCAGGGTCGCTGCGATTCACCGCTCACCGATCTGGGCCGTCATCAGGCACAGACAGCAGCCGCATGGCTAAAGGCCCACGGCGTTGTCCCCGACAAAGTAGTCTCGTCGCCTTTGGGTCGAGCCATGGACACAGCTCAGCTCGTCGCAACCGAACTCCTCGGCGCAGACGCAGCAGCCGAGCCCTGCAAAGGCATCATCGAGCGCTGCTACGGCACCTTCGAGGAAGGCCCGCACGACGCGCTGCCCACCGACGTCTGGGATCCGGGCGAGGACCTGGTCCCCTTCGGAGGAGAAGGAAGCCGCGCGCTGCAAGAGCGCATGGTAGACACCCTCACCAATCTCATGGGCGCCGAGGGCATAGAAACCCTCCTAGCAGTAAGCCACGGCAGCGCCAGTCGCCAATTCATCAAGGCTGCAGCCCCAGAGGGCTTCGAGCTCCCAGCAAAACTCCCCAACTGCGCCATCATGGTCTTCGATTTTGACGATACGCGAGAAGAGGACGATACGCCCCAATGCAAGTTCACCTTGCAACAAATTGTGGATCCCCAACAAAGTAATTAGCTGAGCGAGCAGAGTTAAGCAGACATCAACGTGTCGTCTCCCGAGCTTGGCAGAGGGGCGGCGAAATATATTAAGTTTGTCGCGAGTTCCGCACGCAAAGGAAAGCACTTAATGTGCTTTCCGTCTTGCGCAGGACTGTAGAGCAG
>CABUMU010000051.1 GCA_902492855.1 uncultured Collinsella sp.
GGGTTTCGACTTTCTTAAAAACCCGCTTGGCGGCGTGACCGATGCGCTCGATCCGTCGGCGTCGCAGTGGAATCCTGCCGACTACAAGGAGCGCCCGCGCGGCAACACCATTCCGTGCTTGACCTGCAAAAACGAAAAGAGCGGTTGCGCCGCGTGCATGGACGTGTGCCCGGTCAACGCTATCGAGGTCGAGGAAGACGCCATCGAGATCCTCGACTCCTGTCGCAAGTGCGGCCTGTGCGCCGCTGCCTGTCCGACCGAGGCGATCATCTCGCCGCGCCTGGCGCCTAAAAACCTGTATGACGATATCGTCTCCGCTGCTACGAGCCACGAGACCGCCTACGTCACCTGCACACGCGCCCTCAAGCGCATGCCGCGCGAAAACGAGGTCGTCGTTGCCTGCGTGGGCGATATTACGGCCGAGACCTGGTTCTCGGTACTGGCGGACTATCCCAACGTGAGCGTCTACCTGCCACTGGGCGTGTGCGATAAGTGCCGCAACACCGGTGGCGAGGACATTTTGGGCGAGGCCATTGCTACCGCCGAGGAGTGGGCGGGTACGGGCATGGGCCTGGAGGTCGACCCCAAGAGCCTCAAATGCCATAAGCGCCGCGAGTACGAGCGCAAGGAGTACATGGATAAGATTGCCCGCACCACGGGCCTGACGGTGACCAAGCTCAATCCGGCGACGGCGGCGCTGGCCTCGGTGACGCAGAAGTTGAAGGCTCACCGTCACCAGATCACGCAGCTCGAGCGCACGCTCAACACCATGTGCAGCACCACGACGACCAAGCGTCGCCGTTCGCTCACGCACGGGCGGCAGCTGGTGCTCTCGACGCTGCAGAACCACCCCGAGCTTGCCCAGAATATGCAGGTGAGCACACCGGAATGCGATTTTGACAAGTGCACGTCATGCGGCGAGTGCGTCAACGTGTGCCCCACGTTTGCCTGCGATTTGGTGGGAAGCGGTCGCTTTGCACTGGAGTCCACGTATTGCCTAGGTTGCGGAGCCTGCGTCAAGGTGTGCCCCGAGCATGCGCTCAAGCTGGTCGAGCACGATGCGTCCAATCTGGTCGTTGTCGACCCCGAGGCCGAGGAAAAGGCCGCTCAGAAGGCCAAGGCCCACGAAGAGGCCCAGAAGGCCAAGGCCGAGGCAAAGGCCAAGCTTGACAAGATGCTCGATCAGGTGGAGAAGCTCGCGGACTAGTCAGCGAGCTCTATCTCTGCTTCATTTGCGCCGCCGCGGTGTCCGGATTCGCCCGGATGCTGCGGCGGCGCTATACTTATACGGTTTGAAGTACCTGTACCAAAAGGAGCTGTCGTGTCCCTTTCCATCGGTATCGTGGGCCTGCCCAACGTGGGCAAGTCGACGCTGTTCACCGCGCTTACCAAAAAGACCGGCCTTGCCGCCAACTACCCGTTTGCCACGATCGACCCCAACGTGGGTATCGTCGACGTGCCCGATAGCCGCTTGCAAAAGCTTGCCGACATCGTTAACCCGGGTCGCATTGTGCCGGCGACGGTCGAGTTCGTCGACATCGCAGGTCTGGTGAAGGGCGCTAACGAGGGCGAGGGCCTGGGCAACCAGTTCCTGGCCAACATTCGCGAGACCGACGCCATCTGCGAGGTCGTGCGCTACTTTAAGGACCCCAACGTCATGCGTGAGGTGGGCCGCACGGGCGAGTTCGTCGATCCCGCCGGCGATGCCGACACCATCATGACCGAGCTCGTCCTGGCCGACATGGGCACGCTCGAGAAGCAGCTGCCTAAGCTCGAGAAGGAGGCCAAGCGCGACAAGGAGCTCATGCCCAAGTTCGAGGTTGCCAAGCGCCTGCTTGCCTGGCTCAACGAGGGCAAGCGCGCCGCATCCATGGAGATGACCGACGAGGAGCGTGCCGCCGCCAAGGGGCTGTTCCTGCTCACCATGAAGCCCATCCTGTATGTGGCCAACGTGGACGAGGATATGCTCAACGAGGACCTGGCGCCCATCGACGGCGTCAAGCCGCTGCCTATCTGCGCCAAGATCGAGGCCGAGCTTTCCGAGCTCGATCCCGAGGACGCTGCCGACTACCTGGAGAGCCTGGGCCTGGAGCAGCCCGGTCTGGACGTGCTCGCGCAGGCTGCCTACAAGCTGCTCGGTCTGCAGTCGTTCTTTACGGCTGGCGAGATGGAGGTCAAGGCCTGGACGGTGCGTCAGGGCGCGACCGCCCCGCAGGCCGCCGGTGTCATCCATACCGATTTTGAGCGCGGCTTTATTAAGGCCGAGGTTATTGGCTACGACGACTACATCGAGCTCGGCGGCGAGCAGGGCGCCAAGGCCGCCGGCAAGCTGCGCATTGAGGGCAAGGACTATGTCATGGCCGATGGCGACGTCGTGCACTTCCGCTTTAACGTGTAAGGACGACGCATATGTTTAAATACGGCAAAAAAGCTGGCTACATGGGTATTGCGCTGCTCGTACTTGCGGTGATTCCGCTGGTGGTCGCAGCGTGCGTTATCCCCAACATTGGTCCCGAGGTGGCAACGAAGTTTAACGCCGCCGGCGAGGTGACGCGCTGGGGCAAGAGCTACGAGCTGTTGGCGCTGCCGGTACTCAATCTGCTGCTGAGCGCGGCGACGTACTTTACGGCGGGACGCCAAGCCAAGAACAATGACGACTCCGCCGCCATGGCGCGCATCGTGTGCGAGCGCTACCTGCGCAACGGTTGCATCACGGGTGTGTTCCTCAACGTGATCAACGTTTACTTTATGTACTCGGCGATTACCGGAACGGGCTTTGGCTTTGGTTTCTAGCTTGTCCTTTTAGACAACGAGCCTGCAAGCATATTCGATGGCTGCTGCGAGGCCGCCGCTCGATCGTGGTTGAAAGACTGCATCGGCGGCGGCCTCGTTTTCGTATCCGGCGCCGCGAAGGGCGAGTGCTATGCCGGCTTCTAAAAGGAGCGGCAGGCCGCGTTGGCTGGTTGCGATTACGGCAGCCTGATTGAGCGAGCAGCCGTGCGTTTGGCATCGGATGGCAAGTTCACCTCGCGCCGGGCAAGGGACCAGAACGGCGACGACGCGACTTGATAGCAATGCAAATGCTGTGCGCTCATCGGGCGAAAGGCATTCAGCTTCAACGACGACGAGCTTGGGCGGCGCGCTGTTTGTGCGAAGCGCGGCTCGGTACATGCGGACCGAAGAACCCGACATAGAAAACTCCTGTGTATTCGGGAAAACGTAAACTATAGTTTACGTTTATGTTCGGCTCCATTTCAAACTCGGCTGCATGGACGAACGTGCGAAACAGATTCTTGGCAGGCGGGTCGAAGAGACACGCAGGGACCTTGGTATCTCCAAGGTTGATTTTTGTGTGGCGACAGGAATCAGCCGACCCTACCTCGACCGAATCGAAGATGGGACGGCAAATTTCACGCTCAAGGTTCTATTTAAGATCGCGCCCGCACTCGGCATGACGGTGTCAGAGCTTCTCGAGGGTATCGGATAGGGCGTTCCCCCGCTGTATTTGACGCTCTTTGGGCGGGTCCCCCTGGTTGCGATGTGCAAAATCGCGAGTATTCAGCACCAGTTTGGCCGTAGATGGTAGCTCGAGCGGCTGGCTTTGCCTTTTTGGCAGTAGTTAATCCACATACTAAATAAAAATGAGGAATAAATATTTACTAGACGGAACCCTCGTCCTAAAAGTTCGTCTAACAATCGGTCGATTCTATGCCTCCGGCGGAGAAATTGCAGAATACTCCGATTTTTGCACGGCCCGAGGGGGACCACCTGTCGTTTAAGGTTGCGATAAGTGGAGCTGCCTTAGAGATTACGCCATCGGGATACGGTCGTGGTTGACTTGGCTGTAGAACAGGCGCTGAATCTCGGCCGCATCGCGCGACTGGCCGAGTGCCCACATGGTCTTGGCCACGAGCGTCTCGGTGGTCATGTCGTCGCCGCGCAGAATGCCCGGATGATCGGCGTAAGCACGGCCGACCTCATAAACGCCCAGATCGAGGCCCTCTTCGGGGACCTGCGTGGTCATAACGACGGTGCGGCCCGAATCGACCCAGCGGAAAATCGCCTCCTGGAATGACTCGCCCGACTCACCAAACTCGGGAATACCGCCAATGCCAAAGGTCTCCAGAATCACGGCGTCGTAGCTATCGGCTAGGGCGTCGAGGATGCCCGGGTTTACGCCGGGCGTAAGCTTGAGTACAAATACGCGCGGGTCGATGCTGTCGTAGAAACGCACCGGGTTTTCGCCCTGATGCGTACCGTGAAGCCCGTTGCGCACGATGCGGCCGTTGCGGATATAGGCGATGGGCGGATAGTTGACGCTAATGAACGCGTTAAAGCTCATGGTGCGCTGCTTGCGGGCGCGCGTGCCGGCAATGGCGACACCGCCAAACACAATCGACACATCGTGCGAATGCTCGTCGAGTGCATAGAGCAGGCTCTGGTACAGGTTGAGCTTGGCATCGGTAAAGGGGTTGCCCATGGGCTTTTGCGAGCCGGTGAGCACGATGGGCTTGGGGCTGTCCTGAATCAGATAGGAAAGCGCCGCCGCGGTGTAGCTCATGGTGTCGGTGCCGTGCAGAATCACGAAGCCGTCGTGGTCGGCATAACCCTCGACGATGACGTCGCGGATGCGCATCCAGTCGCTGGGTCGCATGTTGGTGCTGTCGATGTTCATGGGCTGCACGACGTCGAGCTCGCAGAGGCCCGAGATCTCGGGGACGCTCTGGGCGAGTTCCTCACCGGTCAGGGCGGGGGAGAGGCCGTTACCGTCCTCGGTCGATGCGATGGTGCCGCCCGTGGCGATGAGAAGGATGCGCTTCATGCTGGTATTCCTATCGTATTTGCCGCCACAGAGGCGGAGTCGTTCGGCAGTATTGTGGCACAGGGCGTCCAATGTTCAAACGTATTACATCATCTGTAACGTTTGGTAACACTTCAATTGCCGTCAAATAGGGGCCCTGGTCGTGCGTTTGCCGTGCACTGATGGCTGCGAGGGACGAGAAACCCCATATAACGTGTACACTATGAAAGCAATTTTCGTTTATTCGCGCGGGTGGGCACCGGCTCCCCGCCAACAAGAGGGGGAAACCATGGATCAAAAGGCTTCCGCAAAGGTCCTCGTACTCGACTTTGGTGCGCAGTACGGTCAGCTCATTGCCCGTCGCGTCCGCGACCTCAACGTGTATTCCGAGATTGTTCCCTGCGACATCTCGGCCGATGAGATTCGCGAGATGAACGCCTCTGCGCTCATCCTTTCCGGCGGCCCGGCTTCTGTGTATGCCGAGGACGCTCCGTCCATCGATCCTGCCATCTTTGACTTGGGCCTTCCTGTCCTGGGCTTTTGCTACGGCCATCAGATCACGGCCGTGACGCTCGGCGGCAAGGTCGGCCATTCCGAGGTGGGCGAGTACGGCCGCGCTACCATTACGCGCACGGCAGGCGCCAAGCTCTTTAACTCCACGCCCATGGAGCAGACCGTGTGGATGAGCCATCGCGACGCCGTTTCCGAGGTGCCCGAGGGCTTTACCGTTACCGCCAGCACCGACGTGTGCCCGGTTGCTGCCATGGAGTGCGTCGAGCGCAAGATCTTCACCACGCAGTTCCACCCCGAGGTCAAGCACTCCGAGTATGGTCAGCAGCTGCTGAGCAACTTCCTGTTTGAGATCTGCGGCCTGGAGCCCAACTGGAGCATGGACAACCTGGTCGAGACCATGACGGCCGAGTTCCGCGAGAAGGTCGGCAACGACCGCGTGATTCTGGCCCTGTCCGGCGGCGTCGACTCCTCCGTCGTGGCTGCTCTGGGCGCCCGCGCCGTGGGCAAGCAGATGACCTGCGTGTTCATCAACCACGGCCTGCTGCGCAAGGGCGAGCCCGAGCAGGTGGAGGAGGTCTTCACCAAGCAGTTTGACGTCGACTTTATCCACGTCCACGCCGAGGATCGCTATGCCGAGCTTTTGGCCGGCGTGACCGAGCCCGAGGAGAAGCGCCGCATCATCGGTACGCAGTTCTGGAAAGAGTTCTTCGCCGTGGCGCAGCAGCTCGAGACCGACGGCAAGCCGGTCAAGTACCTGGCCCAGGGCACCATCTACCCCGACATCATCGAGTCCGGCGCTCGCAAGACGGGCGGCAAGACGGCCACCATCAAGAGCCATCACAACCTGATCCCGTTCCCCGAGGGCGTGCACTTCGACCTCATCGAGCCGCTCGATCACTTCTTTAAGGACGAGGTCCGCGCACTTGGTCTGGCGCTCGGCCTGCCGGGTCATATCGTGTTCCGCCAGCCTTTCCCGGGCCCGGGTCTGGCCATCCGCATCATCGGCGCGGTCGACAAGGAGAAGCTCGAGATCCTCAAGAACGCCGATGCCATCGTGCGCGAGGAGCTTGACGCCTACAACCAGCGTCTGTTTGAGCAGACCGGCGAGCGCAACTCCGAGCACAGCTGCTGGCAGTACTTTGCGGTCCTGCCCGACATCAAGTCCGTTGGCGTCATGGGCGACGAGCGCACTTATCAGCGCCCGATCATCCTACGTGCCGTTGAGTCCAGCGATGCTATGACCGCCGACTGGGCCAAGCTGCCCTACGACGTGCTGGCCCGCATCTCTGGCCGCATCGTTGCCGAGGTCCCCGGCGCCAACCGCGTGTGCTACGACATTACGTCCAAGCCGCCCGCGACCATCGAGTGGGAATAGTAAATAGCTCTTTGCGAGGGAGGTCGGATACGGCCTCCCTCGTTTTTTATTTGCGTGCCATGGGTGCTTGTGCATTGTGGTGTATATGGTACATGCAAACCAGCCACGCAATCTCTCAAGCTGTTTAGCTGGGATTATTGTTTGCTGGTATGTTTTAAAGTGCTTTCAATTACCGAAGCAACGCCATCAATTTATTTCTAATTAATGCTGACCGGCAGATTGCGTCCGCCCGCAAGAGGCCGCTCGGACTGGTACTCAAAATGTACTCACGACGTTTTGGGTATCGATTTGCTGGTACTCACAGACGGTAAAAACGGATGTCTACCTCGATATATTCGTTATCCCCAACGATTCCTCAACGAATACTGACTAGTGATTGAGTGCTGCATGGCTCAAATTAGCCTACGTAATTACGTAATTACGTATTCTGAAGTAAAATGATTTCGGTCAATTAAGGAACGTAGAACAGGCAATTCGGAGGGACGACCATGGAGGAAGATCAGGCTGTTCATGCCGAAAGGGAGCTGGATAAGTTCACGCTCTCGATAACCCGCGAGGATAAGCGGGCTCTTAAGTCCTATGCCGCGCGCCAGGATAAGACGGTGGCTAAGGTCCTGCGCGAATGGATTGACGAGAAGTGTAAGGGGGAGAAGTGATGTCTCAAACAGCGCAAGCGGTCGTTCAGGACCTTGTTGATCGCGCTGTCAAGCTGGGCGATCGTCAGCTCGCTGCCGACATCCGAGCCTTTGCTGCGCAGCGCCAGTTTGGGCTTGTGTTTGAACACAACCGCCCGGAACGACTTCGCCTTTATGGCAAACCTATCATGAAGGGCGATATCGTACAGGTGCTTCCCGAGCGTGGTAAAAAAGAGGACTCTAGCTCCCAACTGCTTTGGTTGGTAAATACCGTTCGGGGGGGGGTTGCTGATCTAAAGCCATATCAATCGCCCTCATATGACGAAAACGAATGTGAGCCCCGCTCCGTTGCTGTCGACGATGTCGTGCCTGTTGCTGAGTATGACCAGCCGATTTATGCTGGCCTCAAAGAGACTGGGCGTGTCGAGCGCGGTGGCGATAAGCCCTATCAAGTAGTCATTAACGGCGAGAACTACCATGCTCTTGAAACCTTGGCCTTTGCCTATGCAGGCAAAGTGGACTGCATATATATTGACCCGCCCTATAACACTGGCGCCCGCGACTGGAAATACAACAACGATTACGTCGACGGCTCCGATGCTTATCGCCACTCCAAGTGGCTCGCCTTCATGGAGCGCCGCCTCAAGCTCGCCAAGCAGCTGCTCAATCCCAACGATTCCGTACTCATCGTGACGATCGATGAGAAGGAGTACGCAAGGCTTGAGCTTCTTTTAGAGAGTGTTTTTCCCAACGCGACCGGTATTCAGACGGTTTCAATCACCATAAACAAGAACGGGGTCGCCCGCGGCAACCAGTTCAAGAGGGCTGACGAGTACGCTGTCTTCTGCTTTTTTGGTACCGCCACGCCGTGCCATGTGGACCGCAGACTCTATTCCGTTGAGTTCGGAGAACTTGAGAAAAAAGTGGCTGATGACGCGTCGAGCAGCCGCTCCCAACGTAAAGTACGTTGGGAGCGGCTGCTGAGAGGCGGTTCCAATTCGGCGCGAAGTGATCGACCTAATCTCTTTTATCCAATCTACATCAACGAGAGAAGCCGAACCATAGAGGCGATTGGCGATAGCATTCCTCGTGAAATGGATTATCACGCGGTGCCGGGCGTTGATGGGCTGCGCGCAATTTGGCCCATCCGCCCTGATGGACGTGAAGCCACGTGGCATATGTCTCAACCCACGCTAAAACAGAAGCTGGACAAGGGTTTTGCCCGAGTAAGCACATATGATGAGAAGAACGATAGATACACGCTCCTTTATCTTGCCAATATTCAAGAAGACAGGCTTGCAAAAGGCGAGCTGAAAATCGTAGGCAGACGCGATGACGGGTCTGCGATTCTCGAGGCGGTTGGCGAGGCGACTGCAATACCAACAACAGTTTGGTCGGGAGCTCAATTCTCAGCTGGAGAATATGGAAGTCGATACATTAAGCGATTCCTAGGCCATCGGTCTTTCAGCTTCCCGAAGTCCCTTTATGCGACCGAGCTCTCAATTGCTTCCGTTGTCGCCGACAAGCTCGATGCCCTTATAGTCGACTTCTTCTCAGGGTCGGGCACCACGGCGCACGCCGTCATGCGCCTGAACCATCAGGACGGCGGGCGCAGGCACTCCATCAGCATCACGAACAACGAGGTCTCAGAGGAGGAATCCAAAAAGCTCACTAAGCGCGGTCTTCGCCAAGGCGACCCCGAATGGGAGGCGCTGGGCATCTGCCAGTACGTTACCAAACCTCGCGTCACGGCGGCCATAACGGGCAAGACGCCCGAGGGCGATCTCATCAAGGGTGACTACAAGTTCACCGATGAGTTCCCCATGGCCGACGGCTTCGAGGAGAACGCCGTCTTCTTCGACCTCACCTACGAAGACCCAGACGCCGTCGAGCTGGGCGTGGCCTTCGAGGAGATCGCGCCCTTGCTCTGGCTGCGCGCTGGCTCGCGTGGCAGCATCATCAAGCACGAGCAGCCGGGCTTTGCCATGGCCGACGCCTACGCCGTCCTCTTCGACTTTGCTTCGGTCGGCGCTTTCATAGACGCCGTCAAGCAGAACGCCAGCATAGGGTGCGCTTATGTGATCACGGACGACACGGCTCGATATGCCTCCGTCAAGGCACAGCTGCCCGGGGTCGACGTCGTCCGCCTGTACGAGAACTACCTGCAATCGTTCAAGATTGCCGCCGAGGATGCGGTGAGGTAAGCATGAGAGTCGAACTTAAGGATTTCCAAGCCGGGGCAGTCGCGACCCTGGCAAACAAGTTGCAGTCGATGCGCCGACGCTATGAGCAGGACGGCGAACTGTCTTCGGTGTGCCTCGCATCTCCCACGGGCTCGGGCAAGACGGTCATGTGCGCGGCGACGATCGAAGCACTCTTCTTCGGAGACGATGATCTGGGCCTCATGCCCGACGAGAATGCCGTTGTTCTTTGGCTCTCGGATTCCCCGAGCCTGAACGAGCAGACGAGCGTGCGTTTCTCCAGCGTGGCGGACAAGCTGGCAGACAGCATCCTCGATAGGCGCCATCTGGTCACGATTACCAACGACTTCGGAGCCGCGCACGACATTCTCGAACCGCGCCATATCTATTTCCTCAGCAAGGACCTGCTTAGCAAGAATGGCCTGCTCACCAAGGGTGGTGAGGCCAACTCCGGCCGCGTGTTCTGGGATATCCTTGACCGCACCATCAGGGACCCGGAGCGTAACCTCTATCTGTTCATAGACGAGGCCCACCGCGGTCTGGGGGCCAATGCATCAAGTGAGCGCGGCACCGCGACGATTTACGCCAACCTAATTGATGGCCTGGATGGTCGTGCAGCGATGCCCGTTGTCGTTGGTGTCTCCGCCACGCCGCAGAGGTTCGAGGCAGCTATGGACCAGCGCGCCGATCGCGTGCGTATGCCAAAGGTCGCTGTGACCCCTCGCGAGGTCCAGGAGTCAGGTCTGCTCAAGGACATCATCGAGTTGCGCGTGCCAGAGAAGGACGACCCAGTCGAGCACCAGTACCTCACTATGGCGTGCGAGCGCTATGCCCTGGCCTGCCGCGAGTGGGGCGAGTACTGTGCCCGTGAGGGCGAGAGTCCCGTCAACCCGCTGCTGCTCATCCAAGCGGCGGACAACGTGAGCAGCTCGGCCCTGGCCGAGATGTGCGACCAGATCACGGGCTTGGTCCCCGGCCTTTCCGAGGCGATGTCGTTCGCCAACGTCTTCGGCGAGCATAAGGACATCGCGGCGGGAAGATACCTCATTCCCTATGTCGAGCCCGAGTTCGTTCAGGACACCTCGCGCATTCGCGTACTCTTCGCCAAGGAGGCTGTCTCCAACGGATGGGACTGCCCGCGAGCGGAGGTCATCTTCTCGCAGCGCAGGCGTTCGGACTCGACCTATATCGCACAGCTCGTGGGACGTATGGTACGCACCCCGCTCGCGCGGCGCATCGAATCCGATGACCTTTTGAACTCCGTCGCCTGCTACCTGCCCCAGTTCAATCCCGAGAGCACTCAGGACGTGGTCGACTACCTCATGGGCCGCAAGGACGACATGGGCGAGAGCTCCATCGGCAAGCAGAACATCGTTCTCAACCCCGTGACCATCACGGCGGCTGCGCCCAAGTCCGAAGCCGACTACCAACAGGAGCTCAAGGCGTACGAGGAGAACGAGAAGGCCATCGAGGCGGCGCGGCAGGCACAACCCGGCTACCAGGCGCCGCTTGCCGGCATCGCGATTCAGGAGCCGTTGGACATGCAGGGAACGCAGCCCTCGCTTGCCTCGGCGGTCAGCCCCGTCGACGTCCCGGCGCCAGAAGCGGAGCCGGCACCTCAGTCCGCAACGGGCAACTACGTTGCAGCGCCTGCCCCGCAGCAACCTGCGACACCTGAGCCAAGTTCCACACAGACCGAGCCGACCCAGCCCGTCTCGGTCGTAAAACCCGTGCCCATGGCAAAGCCCAAGCCGCCCACCAAGCGCGAGCAGTCTTTCACGCACCAGGAGTGGCAGGGCATCCGCACGGCCTTCGATTCCATCCCCGTCCAGCGCATTCCGAAGAAGGCTAGAAACGAATTCCAGAGCCTGGTTAAGACGGCGACCCTGCTCGTGGAGACCGGCCTCGACACTGGGGCCGCGGCAGACGTGAACAGACAGTTCGTCCAGAAGCTCTCGGGCTTCATCGTTGCCAACGAAGACGAGTACAACGAGGCCAAACACGACGTAGAGGTAGCCGAGACCGTCAAGATCACGCTCAACAAGCTCAACGAGACCGAGGACCAGGAGCAGGAGGAGGCCCGCACGGACGCAGAGGGCCTCAGGAAGGCCGCCCGCGATGCTGATATCCGCTTCACGAAGGAGTTCGCGCAGGCGTATCGCCGTGCCAACTTCAAAGAGCTGGGGCGCCCCGAGTGCGACCTGCGCCTTGCCGCAGCGGTGCGCACACGGGCCATCGTCGATGCGCTCGAGGGCTGGGCGGCTCAATGCCGAAAGGAATACTTCGATAAGGTCGATGGATCTGGCGATTATGACTACCTTAACGGCGCGGCAAAGCAGCGTTACGACGAACTGGCCCGTGAAACCGAAGGCAAGCGCCTAACAAAGATAGAGTGGCCCACGTCTGCCAGCACGTCGGACGACTTCGCTAAGTATCCGTGTCATATCGTGCAGAAAGAGGACGGCCTCTGCCCGCTCGACCTGAACCCAGCGGAAGACTATATCGTTAGGAACGAATTGGCAAAGAATCGCACGGTTGCCTTCTATCGCAATCCGTCGGGCAGCATGTCTGCCAAGGCGTTTTCGATTCCGTACATGTCTTCGGTGGGACGCAAGGCCCTGCATCCAGACTTCCTCTTCTTCGCGAAAGATGCAGAGGGCGTCATCAGGCCGTCCATCGTCGACCCGCATGGCGAGTTCCTCGGCGACACGCTGGCAAAGCTTAGGGGCTATGTGACCTATCTGCGCGATTATCCCGACGTGTTCAAGCAGGTACTCTTCGTCGGGGATATGGGCGAGGGCGTGTACAAGGTGCTCAACCTCTTGCGATTCGATGTGCAGGATGCCGTGATGGGCTACAGCGATGTCGACTGTAAGGCGCTCTTCTACGGCTCCTTCGCAAACGACTATCACTAGTATCGTCTGGATTTGCCCGGCGGGCGTCTCGGATCATATACCAGAACCGAATTAGCAAGGCTCACTAAGGCGGCCGTCCGTTAGGGGCGGCCGCCTCTCTTCAGTCTTGACCCATGATTTCCAACGTTTCGGTGGCATTCACGGTCATGACCTTGTATCCGTTACGCGGGTGGCACCTCCGCTACGCCGCGTCAAGGGGGCCCATGAGACCCCGCACAAACCTCCGCTCCGCTCCGGTTGGTGGAGGTCGTCACGGACCTCCCTTGACCCGTCTTCGCTCCGGTGCGGCTTTGCAGGGAGCAAAGCCGACGACGACGCGCGGCGTCGCCATTCGGCTTTGCCCGCAGGGGCGAGATGTTGAGGGCAGGGTGCCCGAAACGGAGGAAGATATGCAGGAGCTGATGACGAGGAAGATTGCGGAGGTGCTACCGAGGCTCTATGAGCAAGACGGCGTGGAAGACCCCACGGTATACGTCCACTACTTCTCGTGCGTGAACGGATGGGACTGGTGGCTGCTCGAGTTCGATGGGACGGACGAGGCGTTCGGCCTCGTCGAGGGCTATGACGACGAGCTCGGCTACTTCAGCATCAAGGAGATGGAGGAGCTGAACCGCCAAATGGGGTTCGCCGCCGTCGAGCGCGACGAGTACTTCGAGCCGAAGCCGCTCAGCGCCGTCAGAGGGAGGTAGCTCCATGGAGATGGATGAGTTTGACGCCGTGGGCAGATTCGGCAAGTCCCCGGGCGGAGCCGTCGGGCTGACTGTCGTCGTCGAGTTTGAGTCGGGCGGCGAGGGCGGGGCGTTCGAGGTGGGCACTGCTCCGGAGGGGTCGCCCGAACTCGGGCGACTCGTCTCGGACGCACGCGACGAGGCCGACGCTATGGTGGAGGATGGGGGCGGATGGGCTGCCGTCCGCATCGGATTCGGCGACGTGGAGAGCATCGATTGCGAGAGCGGACGGACCGTGTACTTTGCCGGAGAGGGGTGAGGAGCATACAGAGAACGCG
>CABUMU010000052.1 GCA_902492855.1 uncultured Collinsella sp.
GGTCCTGGTTGGCCAGGTAGAGCTTGCGCTGCTCGCCGGTGAGCTGCGCCATGACCGTATCCTCGATCTTCTCGGGCAGGTCGGCCACCACGTCCTCCTTGACACGGCGCAGCACAAACGGCGACACGAGCGCCTGCAGGCGAGCGGCACTGTCGCCCTCGGCATGCTCGACCGGACTTTCGAAGCGCTTGGCAAACGACTCGCGCGTGCCGAGCAGGCCCGGCATTAAAAAGTCGAAGATGCTCCAGAGCTCGGATAGGCGGTTTTCGATGGGCGTGCCCGTCAGGGCAAAGCGCACGCCGGCAGGCAGGCGCTTTGCGGCGCGCGCCACCTGCGTGAGCGGGTTTTTAATGTACTGGGCCTCGTCGAGCACCACACGGGCAAAGTCCTGCTCGGCATACTCGTCGATATCGCGGCGCATGAGGTCATACGACGTCACGACCACGTTATGCTCGTCAGCGCCGGCTATCTGCACGCGGCGCTGCGCCTTGGCACCCACGATGGCGCACACATCGAGCGACGGGGCAAAGCGCTCCAGCTCGGCGGTCCAGTTGTACACGAGCGACGCGGGGCATACCACGAGCGTGGGCTTAATGTCCCCCGCTTCCACACGCGCCAGGATATGTACGATCATCTGCAGCGTTTTGCCCAGGCCCATATCGTCGGCCAAAATGCCGCCGAGACCCAGGTGCTCGAGCGAGCCGAGCCACTGGTAGCCATCGACCTGGTAGCCTCGAAGCGTGGCCTGGAGCGTGGCGGGCACCGTAAAGTCCATCTTGCCGAGCGTATCCAGACGCTCGACGGTACGGCGGAACGCAGCGTCGCGATCGGCCTCGAGCGCGGGCGTGCGCGCGAGCATGCTATCGACGAACAGGGTGCTCGATGCGGGAAGCAACACGCCGTCGAGCAGGTCGACGGCATCGACGCCCAGATCCTCGGCGAGGCCAAACGCGGCTCGGGCGCCCTCGTCCAGGCGAATGATGTCGCCGGACGTAAGGCGCGCAAACGTCTGGTGACGCTTGTAGGAGTCCAGATAGATGGCAAGGTCTGCCGCCGAAAGCCCGCTCGCGCTCAGTTCGACGTCGAGCAGGTTACTCTTGACGGTCGCACGCACCGAAAGCTTGGGCGCGGGGCGGACCGAAATCTGGCGCAGACGGTCGCTGAGCATGACCTCACCAAGCTTGGACAGGGCGGATAGGCCCTCGGTCAGCAGGCAGAACAAGCTCTCGTCATCGCGCTCCTCAAACGCCAGACCGCCCTCGTAGAAATCGAAGTACAGGGCCGCCGTGTCCATAACGCGAAACTCCGCCACCTCGTCGCGGGGCGGCACGCCCGGGCGCTGCTCTTCGAAGGGGCTGCCCGGAGCGCCCAGACTAAAGAGGTCTGCCGACCAGTCGCCGTAGGTAACCGTAATTTTGCAGGTCACGAGCCCATCGTCGACGCCGATTGCCATAGCAAAGCTCGGCTCGGGCGCCACGGTATCGAGCGCAGCGGGCGCGGTAAGGTCGGTATAGTCGCGCAAAATGGGCAGAGCCATACGACAGAACTCCCCCACCTGGTCGGCAGCGATATGGACTGGCGTGCGACAGGGCAGCAAGCGCGATAGGAACGGCGCCGCATGCTGGGCAAACGCTACATCGGTGCGGCGCGCACGGCGGGTGTCGACCAGATAAGCTACGTCGCCCGAAGCAAAGCAGTATGCATCGGCCGGCAGGCGCAGATCGTAGCTACCACCAGCCGCCGGCGCGATTTTGGCGGCAAGGAGCGGTGGGCGCTTAGCGGACGCCTCGTCCTCCCCTTGCGGAGACAGCTCAACCGCCACGTCATAGGTGCGATGCGTCGTCGTCCCCCGCGACCAAGCGGGCTCAAAGGAGATGGTCTGGCCGCGCAGCAGGTCCAGCACATATACGATGCTATGCTCGGACAGCGGCAACTGACGCTCGGCGACAAAACCGCTGCGGGCAAAGTCGTACGACGCCGAACGCGAGCTTGTGATGTCATCGAGATAGGCAACTGTCGTCACAACAAGGTTGAGCAGCTTTGTCGACACGTCTTCGAAGGCTTCGGGCGTATGGACAAACGTGAGCTTCTTGCCGTACGAGAAGGTGCCGCCGCGCACGTAGGCATCGGCCATGCCGTCGATGTCCTTGACCACGTAGGAGACCGATCCACAACGAATGCGAAGCTCGAGCGCCCAGCTAAAGCGGTCGGCAAACAGCGGATTGTAGTACGGCACCAGCGAGGGCTCCAACACCGCCTTGGGGGCATCGGGGTCGACAGTGCCGGCGAGCTTGCGGCGCATGCCCGCCAACTCATCCATGCGCGCGTCCGAAAGATCGGAGAGCGCCTTCATGAGGCTCGGGCTCGTGGGGACGGGCGCCGGGAAGGGAAAGTTAGGGTTGACCGCTGGTGCGGCGGACGAGGGACGCGCGGCTTGCTTGGGCGCCGCCGTAAACGTGCGGACCGGCGTGCGCAGCCCCTCGACGGGCTCAATGCCGCTGGCATCCAGGTACGCCAGCGCCGTGGCGATGGCGTGCTTGCACATGCCGGGGTAGCGATAGGCAGCGGGGCAATCGCAGTCGTAGTCGATCACCTCGTGCTCGTCCATGTCGAGCGCCACGTGCGTCTTGTACAGGTCACCGCGCGAGCCGCGCACTGCACCCTCAACCGTAACGTTTTTGGAGAAGCGCGAGCCGCTGTCCTCGATCGACAGCACGGCGCCGTTGAGCATGAGCGAGCGGCCCTTCATAAAGGTGCCGCTCAGCGCCGCCTCTTTCCGGAGCGCCTGCACAAACGTCCCCTGCGCCATCACTTCCTCCAATCCACACAGGGTAGCTAATTTGGGACGGGGCTATTTTAGCTACCCCCATATGTCAGTTGAGATGCATTCCGACCCCGACTCATTCGCCGTCAGCCAAAGGGTAGCTAAAATAGCCCCGTCCCAAATTAGCTACCCCGGCAAAATCATTTTAGATAACCGTCACGCGGCCTTGGTTACCCACAATGGCCTTGGCCTCGGCCAGCAGCGGAATCGAGCGCGCGTTGACCTTGGCAGGCACCTCGGCGCGCAGCACGCGCCCGTCCACCTGCTCGATAAAGATCTCCACGCGGTCGCCGCCCGGGTTAGCGGTGAGCACCGTGGCCAGGCGCGCCATATTGCCCTGGCTAAAGCGGCTGTTGGGCACCATGACCTCAAACACCTTGGGCTTGTTGTTCTCCTCGTTGAGCTCCAGCGGCACGATCTCCTGCGCGATGATCTGGTCGCCGCGGTCCGAGCGCTCGAGCTTGCCCTTAATGCGCACAAACGCATCGGACAGCTGTGCACCGGTCTCGGGATCGACCTCGCCGTATAGATACCCCTCGGCCTCCTTGTAGGTCTTGGGGAACACCACGACCGTGGCCTCGCCTTCCATGTCCTCGAGCTGCACAATACCCATGGGGTCGCCGTTTTTGGTCACGCGCTTGGACACGCTCGAAACCATGCCGGCCCACCACAGCGCCTTGCCCTCGGGAATCTCCTGGTTGATGGTACCGCCCGTGGGGTTTTGCACCTCGTAGCCGGTATCGATCTGCGAGAACGAGAAGTCGCGTGCCTTGGCTAGTGCATACTCAAACGGGCGCAGCGGGTGGTCCGAGACATAGATGCCCAGAACCTCCTTCTCCTGGCTCAGCTTAAGGTGACGGTCCCACTCCTGGCCGTCCGGATCGGGCACGCTCACCTCAAAGCCCGAGCCCTCAACGTCGCCAAACATATCGAAGAACGACGTCTGGCCACTCGCGCGATCTTTCTGGCGCTTTACCGCGGCATCGATGATGTTCTCGGGGTTGTTCTTATCCACAAAGTGCATCATCTGACGACGCGGATACCCCGTGGAGTCGAAAGCACCTGCCTTGATGAGCGATTCGATCACGCGACGGTTAGCCTGGCTCGAGTCCACGCGCTCGACAAAGTCGTGCAGTGTCTTAAACGGGCCGCCCGCCTCGCGCTCGGCGATAATCGCCTACGCCACGCCAGTGCCCACGCCGCGGATGCCGGCCAGACCAAAGCGCACGCCCTCCTTGGTAGCCGTGAACTCGGTACCCGACTCGTTGACATCTGGCGACAGCACGGGGATGCCATCATGACGGCACGCCGAGACGTAGTGAACGATCTTGTCGGTCTTGCCCGTATAGGACGTCAGAACGGCCGCCATGTACTCGTGCGGATAGTGCGCCTTGAGCCACGCCGTCTGCATAACCAGGATGGCGTAGCCGGCGGAGTGCGACTTGTTAAAGGCGTAGGACGCGAACTCGAGAACATCGTCCCAAATCTTCTGGGCGACCTCGCGCGTGTAGTTGTTCTTGATAGCGCCGTTCATCCAGTGGTCGTAGGTGGTCTCGTCCGAGCCATCCTCCCAGTGGAGCACCGTCGAGGTGAGCAGCTTGATCTTTTTCTTAGCCACGGGCTTACGGATACGCGAGTCCGATTCGCCCTTGGAGAAGCCGCACATCTCGACGGAGATGAGCATAACCTGCTCCTGGTAGACCATGGTGCCGTAGGTTTCACCCAGGATGTCGTCCAGGCGATCGTCGTAGGAGACGGCCGGCTCCTTGCCGTTCATACGGTTGATGTAGGACGAGACCATGCCGGCGCCCAGCGGGCCCGGGCGGTATAGAGCGATCAATGCCACGACGTGCTTGTACTCGGTGGGTTTCATGTTCTTGATCGTGGCCGTCATGCCGGCGGACTCGACCTGGAAGACGCCGGCGGTGTGGCCGGAACCCATAAGCTTAAAGATCTCGGGATCGTCAAAGGGAATCTCTTCCTCTTTGATGTCGATGCCGAAGTTCTTTTTGATGTTTGCCTTGGCCTTGGAGATAACCGTCAGCGTGCGCAGGCCCAGGAAGTCCATCTTGAGCAGGCCCATGTCGGCAACGGTATGGCCCTCGTACTGGGTAATCTCAACGCCGCCCTTGGTATCGAGCTTGGTGGGCACATGCTCGTTGACGGGGTCGCGGCAGATCAGAACGGCGCACGCGTGCACGCCCTCGCCACGGGTGAGGCCCTCAATCGAGAGCGCCGTGTCGATGATGCGGCGGGCGTCGTCGTCCTTTTTATAGGCCTCGGCAAAGTCGGGGTTAAACAGATCCTCTTTGCCGGGCTGCTTGTCGAGCACCTGCTTGAGCTTGACCTTGGGGTCGCTCGAGACCATCTTGGACAGGCGCTGGCCCATGTAGACCGGGTAGTCCAGAACGCGCGCGGCATCGTTGATGGCCTGCTTGGCCTTGATGGTCGAGTAGGTGATAACGTGGGTGACCTTCTCGGGGCCGTAGAGCTGGCGAACGTGCTCCACGACCTCGAGGCGCCGCTCATCGTCGAAGTCCATATCGATATCGGGCATCTCGGTACGCTGCGGGGACAGGAACCTCTCGAACATCAGGCCGTTCTCGAGCGGGTCGAACGCGGTGATGTTCATGGCGTAGGCGACGATAGCGCCGGCGGCCGAGCCACGGCCGGGGCCGACGCCGATGCCGTTGTCCTTGGCCCATTGCACGTACTCGGCAACTATCAAGAAGTAGGCAGCAAAGCCCTTGTCGCAGATGACCTTGTATTCGTACTCAAAGCGCTCTTTGATGTTGACGCCACCGATTTCGCGTGTGGCCCAGTCATCGCCATAGTGTTGGCGCAGGCCCTTCTCGCACTCGCGGCGGAACTGGCTCTCGTGCGTCTCGCCGGGATCGAGCAACGGGAAGCGCGGCAAGATGATGGAGTCCCAGTCCAGCTCAACGTAGCACTTGTCGGCAATCTCGAGCGTGTTGTCGCAGGCCTCGGGGCAATACGGGAACATCGCCCGCATCTCCTCCTCGGTCTTCATGTAAAACTCCGAGCCGGTCATGCGCATGCGGTTGGGGTCGTCGACTTTGGCGTTCATGCCGATGCACATGATGACGTCCTGCACGGGCGCGTCCTCGCGGCGCAGGTAGTGGAAGTCGTTGGTCGCGATGACCTTGACGCCCACCTGTTTGGCGATGTCGATGAGCGTGCGGTCCATCTGCTCGTCGGTCAGACCGTTGTCGGTGGTAATGCCGTGTTCCTGGATCTCGATATAAAAGTCGCCGGGGTCAAAGGTGTCGCGGAAGGTCTCGGCCCACTTGATGGCGCCCTCCATATCACCGCGGTCGATGTACTTGGGGATAATACCAGCGATGCAGGCGCTCGTGCAGATCATGCCCTTGGCATGGCGGCGCAGGTTGTCGAGCGTTACGCGCGGCTTGTAGTAAAAGCCCTGCACGGCGGCCTCGGAAACCGTCTGCATCAGGTTGACGTAGCCCTCCTGGTCCTTGGCCAGAAGGATCATGTGGTAGAGCTCGGGCTTGTGGTCGCGAGCAAGGGTCTCGTCCGGCGTAAAGTAGACCTCGCAGCCAAAGATGGGTTTGATGACCAGGGGCGGCTTGAGCTCGTCGATATTGCCCTTCTCGTCCCACATGGCCATGTCCTTCACATACTGGGCATGCTCGCGCGGGTTTTCCTCGGGATCGGGCTCCACCAGCTCGTCGCGGCGGTCCTTTTCCAAGAAGGCCTTGTCGTGGCTCCAGGTTTTGTACTCGGGCGTGTTGTGATTGACGGCGTCGCAGGCCAGCGCCAAGTCGGGTACGCCGTACATGTAGCCGTGGTCGGTGATGGCCACGGCAGGCATGCCCAGCTCAACGGCACGGTTGACCATATCCTGGATACGGGTTGCGCCGTCGAGCATGGAGAAAACAGTGTGATTGTGCAGATGGACGAATGCCATGTGATGAGCTCCGATGCGGGTTCGTGTTCTGACTGAACGATTTTACCCCACGGCACGGACAGCACCCGAACCTAGCCAAACCAACACGGGTAGCTAATTTGATACCTTCAAAAAGGGGAATGAGGGCATCCAGATACATCGAGTATTACTGGAACCCCGGCGATGCGCGAAATGATTTGTGACGAATAGTCATGTCCATCAAGAAGGCTCGACGCTTCGGATAGCTCGTCAATCGATATATCAATTCTTGGAGACCTGCATTCCTACCATTTTCAATGAAACAACGGCGGTAATTGCTATCGCGATTGCACCAATAATACCGAGCGCTATCTGAATGGGATATAACCCCAACACATGTCCAAATATGGAGAAAAACATTGCGGAAAAGAGAGCCCTTACCAGAGACGCGACGGAAAGGATCGTCGCGCGGAGATCGTCCGCTATCGCGTCTTGGATTAAGTTTTCCGAAGTGATGTACACCACTTCTGGGAGAAAACAAAGCACCATGCTAAGGCCAAACAAACACAGCGGATTTGAAGCGAACCACGGAAGAATCATGAAAAGGCCAGCCTCGATTAGCATCGAGCCGAGCATGGTATTTCTTTTCCCGAAACGCGACGAGAAGAAATCTGCTGCAATGTAGGCCGTCGCATTTACTGCATAGGATGCACCGAAAAAGATTCCTATTATGGAGACGGGAGCATCAAATGCGTCGAATACCAACTGATTCAAGTTGTAATAACTCCCATAGAATCCATCGAGCATGCTTGTGCCGATTAGAAGAAGCAATACCGCAAAAGCGGATTCTCCAACACGCCAGGTTTCGCGTCTGAACATCTTGGCTGTGTCAAACCTTCCCTTTTCAGAGCTTTCAGAACGGGTCGCTTCCGTCCTCTCAATGGGATACAGAAGGAAAAGCTGCAGGAGATAGAAAATGGAGACACATACGTAGAGGGAGCTCCAAGATACTTGGGCAATGAAAGATCCGAGCACAATTGCCATTCCCGTAGCGATTGATTGCGCGGCAAGCAACCGAGCATTGATGGTGAGGAAGCGCTCTCCTTGACCGGCATTCCGGGCAATTTCATATAAAAGCGCTTGTTCGGATCCCGATTGAAGGGAGTAGGCGAGTGCCTCAACAAGGGAAAGCACGACAAGAAAGGGACCTGAGAGCAACAGCATGCCAGCCGTATGGAAGAAAAGCAGCAGCACGCCCACTTGAATCGAAAACTTCTTTCCAAAGAAATCGCCTATCAACCCTGTTGGCAGCTCGAGGACGACCGTTGCAATGTTAAACAGGGCTTGATAAAGCGCGATTTCCGTGACAGACATTCCTTTCTCCGCAAGGAAAAGTAGAAACACTCCCCGATTTAAAACAAATCCCGCGAGAACGAAAAAGGCGGAATAGATGTGCAGTTGCGTAGTGGCATTCTTATTCATTTGGTACTTCCATCAACTAATTTTGTCGGGCCGCTCGCTACTGGCTCGAAGCCTGAAGTGTTCACAGCTGATGTGAAGAGTGGTAAAGCTTTTGCACAGGGTATCAATGGAATACATCCGAAGCGTTTTCGGCAGTATCATCGGCGAAGGCGGGATTAGCCTTTACGCGGCGCTCACCCTCGATGTATTTGACGATTTGATCAATCGTCTGGTTGGCGTGGCTCTTGAGCTTTCGCCCATAGAAGAAGAGGCCAAGCTTGCCGCGCGTGCCAGACGTGTTGCCACCCACACCCTGAAAATCCTCGGTATAGGTGAGCTCGCAGGCACCATCGCCAGCAGGTGCAGCCTCATAGCGCATGGTATTGATGCCCGCCGCATACTGAAAACGGACCTCATAGAGGCACGGGTAGTCAAAGTGCTTGATCTTAACCTTGATCGCCGTGCCCTTGGCCTTGCCTTTTGCGGACTGGGCGCGCTTCTCGTACTTATAGCCGTTGAGCTTGTTGCGGCTGGGACGCTTGCCCGTGGCGTTCTCGATATCCTGCATGATGAACCCCGCCAGAGCGTCAAAAAGCTCCTCCGGCGTCACCTTAAGCTTTTTGGTGAGCTGCATGATGGCTCCTTATTCGTTTGAACCGTTCGAGTCATTGTACCGCCCCAGGCTCTCCCATGCGTTGCGGTGAAATGCGGACTGTTTGGCGGCTTTTTTTGGCCAAAACAGTCCGTATTCCACCGCAAGTTATCTGAGGGCTAGAGATTGTAGGTGACTACTTGGGGCTCAGCGGGTTCGACGAAGAGGGTCGGATCGGCCTGTTCCACGCGGACGAACTTGACGGTCACGGTCTCAAAGCCCGCCTTGCGCAGAACATCAGCGTAGACGCGCGCCTGCAGGGCGTGCTTCTCGAGCAGCTGGTCTGGCGTCTCGTCCGGCGTGCCACCCGTCTTGTAGTCGATGACCAGTGCGCGCGACGGATCGGCCGGGTCGGTGGCCAGTGCATCGATGGCGCCCTCGGCATAGGCGCCGTAGCGGGCAATGTCCTCGTCCTCGCAGCCCAGTGAGAAGAACGGCACCTCGGCGCGAACGCACGGCCACGCGAGCAGGTCGGCGCGAACAGCCGACTTGAGCCAGCGGTCCAGGGCAACGTCGAAGCGTTCACGCTGCTCCGGCGTCAGGCACCACAGGCGCGCCAGGGCGTCGGCACGCTCAGCAGGCAGCGCATCGGCACCCATCTCGATGAGCCACTGGCAGGCAGCGTGGAAGGCCGAGCCCAGCGCCATGGGATTGCCGGCGGGCTCGACAGCGGCCACGTCCGCATCCGTCATCTCCGAGCCATCCGACTCCGCATCATCGCCGGCCTCGTCCATGGGAACACGAGCCTCGGCGGCATGGTCTTCCGCCTCGGCATGGAGCGCCGCGGCGATTGACGAGTAGCTATACGAGTCACGCATCGGATACGGACAGATGCCCATGCGCACGCCCACTGCCTGGGGATACACAAGCTCAAACGAATCGGGCTTGGGGTCGGCAGGACCGGGGACGATTGTGCTGGCCGAATCGTCGGCAGCATCCGTATCGGCATCGCCACGAACAAGCCTGCCCTCGGCATCCAGCGAAGCGTTGACCTCAAACGCCTGCTCGCCAAAGGTAAAGTCAGAAAGCGAAATGAGCTCGTAGTCGCCCGGCTGGGAGTTGTCGAACACCAGACGGTCGGCATCGAGCTGCGGCATGTCCAGAGCGTCGGTCGGCAAAATACGGCGGAGCACGTCGTAGGTCAGATCCGTCTCGGCATCGAAGGTCGGCGCCGTCACCTTGCCACGGCTCACGCCGGCATCCATCGCCAAGATCACCAGCTCGCGCGCACGCGTCATGGCAACGTAGAGCAAGCGGGCCCGCTCCTCGAGCGAAAGCTGCAGGTCGTCGTTGCGCAGGCGGGCAAATGCCTCGGCGGGAGAGCCCGTCGCGCATACGTCCTCTATGAGCTCCGGCGGCAGCCACAGCGACGTGCCCTTGCCCTTAAATGCATGTTCAAACTGCTTTTTGACGTCGTCGCCCTTCACAAAGGTTCCGTCGGCGAGCTTAACGCCGTCGAAGCGTGCCGGCAGTGCCACGACCTGCGCTCCGCCCTCGACGCGACCCATCTGTGCCGCACCCGAGGACTTACGCACGCCAAAGCACTCGGCGACCGCCACGACCGGATATTCCAGACCCTTGGAGGCGTGAACCGTCATGATGCGCACCGCGCCGTCACCCTCCTCGTTGAGGGCACCCGGGGCTTCCTTGCCCGCCAAGAAGCGGTCGAAGGCCAGCGCGATGGAACGCGGCGAGTTGCCGAACTCGGCCTCCGCCTCGGCCACGGCGTCGAGCGCCTTGAGCACGTTGGCGGCAATGGCCTTGCCCTCGGGACCACGCTGTGCCAGACGCACAAACCAGCCGGAGGCATTGACCGCGTCGCGCGCGATGGCGGCGAACGAATCGCGGCCCACGCGACGAAGCGCATACCGCAGCACCTCGCGGGCGCGCGTCACGAGCGGTAAGTCTTGCAAACCTGGCACGTCGAAATCACTCATGATGCCCGCGTCGATATTCCGGCGCGAGGTCTCCCCCGTCTCGCTATCGAGCCTGGTCGCCAGCGCCAGGAACTCCTGGGCGCCGAGCGCAAACATCGGCGAGGCGAGCAGCGGCATAAGGCCCTGCGCCGTATCGGCCGGATTGGCGAGCGCACAGACCAGGGCGCGCACCGTCTGCACCTCGGCGGCCTGGGCAAAGACCGAGCCGCCCGCGATGACGCAGTCGAGCCCCTGGTCGCGGAAGGCCTGGGCGTAGACATCGGCGTTGGTCATGCGGCCCAGCAGCAACACCATGCCGCCCTGGGGCTGGCCGGCATCGGCAAGCGCGCGGAATCGCTCGGCGATTGCACGGGCCTTGGCCTGCGTGCGCTCCTGTGTACTGCCGCCGGCAACAAAGAGGGCCTGGCGACGCGAGGCGTCTGCCACCAGCGTGTCTTTGCGGCCGTCGCTCGCCTCAAGATCCAAAAAGCCCTGCATCAGGCCGCCGTCATCGCCATCGAAGACGCGTGCCACGTAACGCAGCACCTCGTCATGGCTGCGGAAGTTGCGCACGAGTTTGACGAGCTGGCCAGCAGGGGCGTCGGCCACGGCGGTCGCCTCGGGCGCGGCAGACGAGCCCACCTTGCGCTCCTGGCGACGGAACACCTCGACCTCGGCGCCGCGGAAGCGATAGATGGACTGCTGTGCATCGCCCACGGTGCACAGCGCGCGCTCCCCCGCACCCGTCAGGTAGCGGATCAGATCGACCTGCATCTGGTCGGTATCCTGAAACTCATCGATCATGACCATCTTAAAGCGGCCCTCGTACGCAGCACGGATGGCAGGGTAATCGCGCAGGGCCTCGTAGGCCATACGCAGCAGGTCGTTATTATCGAGGGCGGACTGGGCAGCCTTCAGCGCGCGATACTCGGCCTCCACGGAACGGGCCAGGCCCACCAGCGCATCGAGCGCCGGGCCACCGCAGACAAGCACGATATTGATAAACGCATCGGCGGCCTCGGCCTTGAGCAGCTCGACCTGCTCCTTAGGGAATGCCTTGCTCGCGCGCGGCATGGTGCATGACATCATGAGTCGCGCCGCATCGACCATGGTCTTGTCGCTCGCCTCGAACGCGTCGATGGCATCGAGCGCCGCCTGCGCCTTCTCGGTCGAGGCCTTGCTTGCGCCCAGCGCCGCGCGATAGGCATCGGTGAGTGCCGAGGTATCGGCCTGGCCGCGCGCCACGCGCACGTCGTCCATACCGCCCGGCAACTGGCTCGACAGCTCCAGCAGGTCGCGCACCAGACCCTTGATGGTCGTACCGCCGCCAAAGGAACCGCCCTCGCCCGCCATGGGATACCAGGCATAGAGGGCCTTGAGCGATGCCGCGAGCTCGGGGGCGGCATCGGGTGCCGTCGCGCGACCCAGTACATGCTCAACAGCCTGATCCATGAGCTCGTCGGTATCGGTGAGCACCGTGAACTCGGGGTCGATGCCCAGCTCCAGCGCGTGCGCGCGCAGGATACGCGAGCACATGCCGTGAATGGTCGAGATCCACGCGTCGTCGACGGTCAGGGCTTCCTCGTCCATGCCCTCGTCGATAAGCGCACGGCGCACGCGGTCGCGAATCTCGGCCGCGGCATCCTTGGTAAAGGTGATGGCGAGCACCTGGTCCAGATGCTCGACGAACGGACCGGACTCGGGCGAGAGCGCGTAGACGATGCGGCGCGTGAGGGTAAAGGTCTTGCCCGAACCGGCGCCCGCCGAGACAAACAGCGGACGGTCGAGCGTTTTGACGATCTGCAGCTGTTGCGGCATCAAAGTCGAAAGATCCATGGTCTACACGTCCCTCCTTACAAACGTTCCTTCGTGGTTATACGAGCAGCGCGCATGCGCGGCCTGAGCTGACGTAGGGTCGACAGCAGCGACGTTGCCTGCCTCGAGCTCGCGCAGGCGCTCGGCGATGCCGGCCTCCACGCGATCGAGCAGGGCGTCGAAGTCCATGCTGCCACCCTCGCCGGGGAAACCTTTCTTAAGGCCCGGGATGCGACCGTCGCCGCGCTCTTCCTCGAGCAGCTCTGCGCTCGCGGCACCGCGCAACGCCGGCTTGCCGCCCTTGGTCGAAAAGTAGAGCGCCGCGCGGGTGTCCAAATCCAGCGCCCGGCGCATGGCCTGGGCGTAGATGAGCGTTTGGGTATGTGGCGGCAACCAGCGTGGATCGTCGATGGGCGCCGTGCCCGATTCCTCGTCGCGCACCGTAGGGTCGGCGAGCTTAAACTCCTCAACGCCCGTGCGATGCTTGTAGTCGATCACCACGGCACGATTCTCGGCGTCCACGTCCACGCGGTCGATGCGCCCGCCAAGCGGCCAACCGGCATACTCGACCTTGAGCTCGTTGAAGGCGAACTCCAGGTAGCGCGGGGCAAAGGGGGCAAGTGCCTCGGACTCGTAGGCAAGCACACCCTCCAGCTGCGGCAAGATCTCGGCCACCTGGCGTTCCTCCACCGCAGAGAGCGGCACCAGCGGGCCCTCCGTGCCGCGCTTGCCGGCATGCTCGGCCAACGTCTCGTCAAAGACCTCGTGCAGCAGCTCCTGTGCGCGCGGCAGATTCTCGGGCGTCACGCGCTCCATGCCCTCTTGGGGCAGACGGGCATGCAGATGCTCCAGCA
>CABUMU010000053.1 GCA_902492855.1 uncultured Collinsella sp.
CGCCCAAACGCCTCGTCGAGCGCCACGAACTCGGTCATAAACAGGTCATACCACTCGCAGGTCGACGACGTACCCACCGGTAGCGCCGAAGAGAAGCCCACGCGCATGTGCGGGGAGAAGCCCTGCGTGACGGCATAGGGAAGTCCCGCACGGCGCACGATGCGCTCAATGGTATGGATTACTTCGAGATGGCCCAGGTACTTAAGGCGATCGCGCTTGCCATAGCGAACACGAAGTCTAAAGAGCGTGGGGTTGTCGGTCAGGCGCTCACTCATGCGCGATCACCCATCAATACATTCTTGGCGTGGAGCGTGGGGCAGATCCCGCAGCCGGTGCACGACGTACGGGTGCAGTCGGGAGTCGTGACGCCCTCGAGCGAGCGACGGTACTCGCGCTCGAGGAAACCGCGCGTGCAGCCGGGGCTCACATGCTCCCACGGCAAACGCCAATCCAACTCGTAGGGCAGGTGCACGAGCTCATTGAGGTCGATGCCGTTTTTGGCAGCAGCTTCCTTCCAGTTATCGAGCGAGAAATGCTCTACCCAGGCGTCAAAGCGAGAGCCCGAGCGCCAAGCATCGATGATGACGGGCGTCATGTCACGACCGGCGCGGGACAGCGCGGCCTCGATGAGCGAGGTCTCGGCATCGTGGTAATGAACGCGGACGGCACGGTTGCGAACGCTCGTGACGAGCAGCTTCTGGCGACGCTTGACGTCGTCGTAGTCGAGCTGCGGGCACCACTGGAACGACGTGGCAGCCTTGGGGATAAAGACCGAAACCGAGATCGACACCGAGATCGAGCCGCGACGAGCCTTGGGCACCACGGAACGACCGAGCTCCAGCACGTGATCGGCCAGATTGGCGATGGCCACGATGTCCTCGTCGCGCTCGCCGGGAAGGCCCATCATAAAGTAGAGCTTCATGCGGTTCCAGCCGGCCTCGAAGGCCGCCTTGGCCGCACGGTCCAGGTCCTCCTCGGTCACGTTCTTGTTAATGATGTCGCGCATGCGCTGGCTGCCGGCCTCGGGCGCGAACGTCAGTCCGCCCTTCTTTTCGCCGGCGACCGACTCGGCCATATCCACGCCAAACGAATCCAGGCGCTGCGACGGAATAGACACGCGAATACCCGTATCCTCCAGGCGGCGGTTGAGCCTGCCGAGCACGTCGCGAATGCAGGAGTGGTCGGTCGTGGAGAGCGAGGTCAGCGACACCTCGTCATAGCCGGTCTTTTCCAGACCCTGAATCACCGACGAGACGATCTGGTCGGCCGAGCGCTCACGCACCGGGCGATACGTCATGCCGGCCTGGCAAAAACGACAGCCGCGGGCGCAGCCGCGCAGGATCTCGATAGACAGGCGGTCGTGGACCAGCTGCGCATAGGGCACGCACGACTGCGACAGCGGATTCGTGGCGCCGAAATCCTCGACGACGCGCTTGTAGACCACGGCCGGCGCATCCTTGCCTTCACGCGGCACGGTGTAGCCATGCGGCGAGCAGGGCTCGTCGTGACGAACCTCATAGAGCGACGGCACGTAGTTGCCGGCAATGGATGCAAGCTGCTCAACAATCTGCGCGCGCGGGACCCCTTCGTCACGCAGGCGGCGATGCAGCTGGCAGGTCTCGAGCAGCGATTCCTCGCCCTCACCGATGAGGATGGCATCGAAGAAGGCCGCGTACGGCTCGGGGTTGTACACCGAGGGACCGCCGGCGATGATGATTGGGTCGTCTTCACCTCGGTCGGCCGCTAACAGCGGAATGCCAGCGAGGTCCAAAGCCTCGAGGAAGTTCGTCACCGCCATCTCGTGCGGCACATGCAGACCGACGATATCAAACGAAGCGACCGGCGCTGCACCCTCGAGCGATAGCAGCGGAATACCCGCCTCGCGCATGGCGTCGCCCATATCGGGCCACGGCACATAGCCGCGCTCGCAGGAGATGCCCTCGGCCTGGTTAAGGATGTTGTAGAGGATGGCGATGCCCTGGTTGGGCAGACCGACCTCGTACACATCCGGATAGATCAGGCAGCAACGGTAGTCGGCATCGGCCTTGGAAAGCGTGCCCCACTCGTGATCGATATAGCGGCTCGGCTTCTCGACCTTGGCGAGCAGCGGCTCAATTAAATGAAAACAATCTTGGTATGCAACGCGCAACGGAAAACCCCTAAGCAGCGAGATCTGATGCGTCCTGATAGGACGCCATAGGACGGGTAGCGCCCGCGACCGTGGTCACCAGATCGCGAACGCGGGAGAACGTGGCAGTGACCACCTCGTTGGCACGGCTGTAGTCGACATCGCGCTCGTAGAGCGAAACGAGCGCACGGCCCATGCCATAGGTGCCCGCGGCGGCAGTGAGCGCCTTGACGGCAAACCCAATATGCGGCGTCTGCTTGACGAGTGCGCGGGTGACCGCGCGGATAACAAAACCGCCGGCAAGCACGCCCGCGACCTCGTAGCCGCGCTCGGGCTTAATGCCGCGTCCAAAGACGGCAGCGAGCTCAAAGAGCATGCCCACCTGCGCCAGCGCCATAACGGGATAATCGGCGCCCGGCAAAAACGCCAGCGCACCGGTCGCCATATTGGTGAGCGCGCACGAGGTGATGATACGGTTGGCCGCCGCGATGCGCATGAAGGCAAAGTTCGCCGCAAAAGCCGTTTCCTTGTCGGTGCGATCGAGAATCCAGCGGGCAAGCGTCTCGAGCAGATACGTCTTATCGGTTGCCGCTACCACGCCGAGCATGGGCGTAGACTCCTCGATAAACGGCACCTCCACAGCAGACTCGGCAAGCACGCACACGGGCGCGCCGGCGATCACGAGCTCCTGCACGGCACTCTCCAAGCGGTCGGAACCACACGAGAGCACCAGCACCACATCGGTATCGGTCTTTGGAGCAATTCGCTCCTCCCCCAGACGCTCGACGCGCACAATGCCCGAGGTCGTCTGCGGCACAAAGGCGTCACGCACCGTCTCGGCCAGAAAGCGCGAGGCGGACGAATCCAGATAGACCGAGACGCGCACAGGTGTATCGGAATCCTTCTTAACGGACGCGCCCATCTTAAAAGCGCGGGTCAGCTTATCTACGGGAATTTTCATGGCAAACCCCTCCAGCGGTTACGCGGCGCCCGAACGATGCCGCCATATGGATTGTACGATACCCACCGTCAGCAGCTGAATCATCATCGAAGACGAACCGAAGCTAATAAATGGGAGCGGAATACCGGTAATCGGCATCACGCCGATGCACATGCCGATGTTTTCGAAGGTCTGGAACGCCCACATGCCAACGATGCCCACACACGAAAGACGCAAAAACAGCGACTCACACTTAAAGGCGACGCGAATCGTCGAAAAGATCAGCAGCACGTAGAGGCACAGGAGCAAAAAGGAACCGCAAAAACCAAAGGTCTCGGACAGGAAGGCGAAGACGAAGTCGGTGTGGAACTCAGGCAGAAAGCCGCCGGCCGACTGCGTCGCATGCCCCAGGCCCTTACCAAAGAAGCCGCCCGAGCCAACGGCGATAAGCGACTGCTGCAGGTTGTAGGCATCGTCCGAATCGGCATTATCGGGGTCGATAAAGACCGTCAGACGGTTCATCTGATACTGCTTGATGAGCACATCGTGGCCGAGCAACGAATCAAAGACCGAATCGAGCGCCAGAACGAGGGCCACCAAGCCCACGAGCAGGGCCAGAGTCGACAGCACCCATTCGCGGCGTGCACCGCTCATGCAGATGACGATGGCGCCCGAAACAAGCACGACCAGGCCCGAGCCCAGGTCGCCCATGGCAACGACGGCCAAAAACGGAATGGACAGCATGCCGCAGAGCTTGACGTAGTCGCGAACGGTATCGATGCGACCGTTATATTGCGAGCCAAGCGTAGCAATAAAGAAGATGGTGATGAGCTTGGCAAGCTCAACCGGCTGGAATGTCAAGCCGATACCGGGAATCTTGATCCAACCCGTCATGCCCAGACCGCCCGTATAGGACAGACCCGGAATCTTGGGCGAGAAGATCACGATCAGGTCAATGACGAGCAACGCCGTCGAGAAATTGGAAATACCGCGAAGGTCGGTACGCCAGACGAGCACCGCCAGCACCGCTCCGATGCCAATTCCCAGCAGATGGCGTGAGAACGAAGCATCGGTCTTAAACTGCGAAGCCGACCAGATAATGATGGCACCGTAGGCGACGAGCGCCACTGTAGCCACGAGCACACCGATATGCACCTTTTGGCGAAACGTGCCGCGCGAGGCCGAAAGTTGCTTGTTGACGCGGTCCAGGCTGCTGCGAGAGCCGGTCTTGGTTGAACGGAACAGATCCGCCGGAGAAAAATCCATCGCAACCTCCTATCGAACCGAAGAATCGCCCGAGGCCGAAGAGGTATCGGGCTCGTCATAAATCACGCCGAGCACGTCACGCACGACATGCATCGCGGTATCTGAGCCGCCGCCGCCCTGCTCCAGGACAGTAGCGATGACATACTTGGGGTCATCGGCCGGTGCATAGGCGCAGAACCAAGCGTATTCGTCCTCGCCGCTCTTCTCCCCCGTGCCCGACTTGCCGTATACCTGCGGCGTCAGGGTGCCAAAGTGCGCCGCCAGGGACGTCGATGCCGTGTAAATCACGTCGTGCATGCCGTTGCGAACTAGAGCCAAATCCGAATCGCTGTTGATCTTGGCCTCCAGGCGCTTCTTCTTGCCCTTGCCGTTGTACTTATAGGCATCGCCGTCGCCATCGCGCGACACGGCAGACAAAAATACGTGAGGCACGTACTGTTTGCCGCCGTTGGCAAGACCCATATAGGCGCACGCCATCTGCAGGGGCGTCACCAGGATGTCGCCCTGGCCGATAGCAATGTTGGTCATATCGCCGGCATTCCACTTGCGGTCCTCGGCAGAGGCGTCGGTGAAGTATGACTCTTTCCACTCGGCATCGGGAATACGACCCGCGCCCTCACTCGGCAGATCGATACCGCAGGTCTTGCCTAGGCCCCAGCGACGAAAGACCTCCTGCAGGCCCTCGGGATGTTGCTCGTCATAAAAGAACGCCTTACCCATGTCGTAGAAGACGGGGTCGCACGAGTTGGCGATACCCGACTGCAGCGTCATGGTGCCGTGGCCAGACGTCAGCCAGCAGCGCTTGCCCCAAGCCTTGCCCAGACCCGTCCAATAACCCGTGCAGTTGGTTGTCTGCGTTGAAGTGTAGGTTCCAAACTCAAGACCGGCCAGTGCCGAGAGCGGCTTGATGGTCGAGGCCGACATGTACTGTCCGCTAATGGCGCGGTTGAGCAGCGGGTGCGAACCCTTGTCATCATTGAGCTCGGTCCACACGTCATTTGAGACGCCGCCGATAAAGACGGACGGATCGAACTTGGGCTGGCTCGCCATGCCCAGGATCTCGCCATTGTTGGGATCGAGACACACCACAGCGCCGTTGCCGGCATTGCTGTAGCCAGTGGTCTTGGCAAGCTCGATAGCGCTCGCCAGCGCCGTCTCACAGGCCTGTTGGATCTTAAGGTCGAGCGTGAGCTTAATGTCGGAGCCGGCCTTCGCGGGCACGGCGCCGGCCTGACCGGTCACATTGCCCGAGGCATCGACCTTGACGGTCTGCTCGCCACGAATACCCTGCAGCAGGTTTTCGTAGTAGCTCTCAACGCCCGCCTGGCCCACGATATCGCCCGACTGGTACGTAATCTTGCCAGCAGAAGCATCATCATCGCCAGAGGTTTTCTTATTCTGGGCCTCGAGCTGCTCGGAGGTAATGGTGCCGGTATAGCCCAAGATATGGCATGCCGTCTCGCCGTATGGATACTGGCGCTCGGTACGCTCGGCAATCTTGACGCCCGGGAACTCGCCGGCGTGTTCCTTGATATAGGCAACCGTGGAGCGACGGACGTCCGTCGCGATGGTATGCAGGCTCTGAGCGCCCTCTGTATTGTCCTGAATATTGCGAAGGACCGCCACATAAGGCATTCCAAGCACGTTGGCAAGATGGCGAACCAGAACCTCATCCTCGGCAAGGTCGCGGTAGGCCACGACAGCAAGTGAGGGACGGTTCTGGACAAGCGCCACGCCATTGCGGTCGAGGATGCGGCCGCGCACAGCGGGTGTGGTAACGGTGCGAGTCTGATTACTATTGGCCTGCTTCTCGTAATAGTCCGACGAGACCATCTGCATGCCCCACAGCTTGACGGCAAGTGCCGCAAACATCGCGCCCACACCCGTGGTGAGGATGGAAAAGCGGCCCTTAAAGGCGGTCGCCGCGGTATTGCCCTCGCCCTCGGTGGCGCGCGGGGCCGTTCCATGCTGTGTATCGTAGGTAAAACGGGAATCGCCACGACGCATGATGACCAGCGCGACCACGATGGCCACAACCAGCACGATACCGGCGATAATAACCGTCATCTGGGAAGACATCTACGGGCCTCCCCTATTTGAGCTTGCGGGTCTTGGGCTTAAAGCGCATACCCGTCTGGCGTCCGCCACGTGCAGAGAATCCATAGCCGGACTGTGGCACGACGCCGGACATCAAAAACGGAATGGCAACCAGACCCGTCAGGATCGAGGACGGCAGCGCATGGCCGAAGATCGCCACGACAAAGCTCGTCTCCAAACCCATAAACAGCAAGATGATGCTGTAGATCACATTAATGACGAGCGCGAAGGCACCCACAGTGACGCCGCGCGCACTTGGGGTACCGCCCGTCTGACCGACGGCGCTGTGCACCAGGGCAAAAGAACCCACGGTCAGCAGGAGCGACATAATGCCCACCGGCACGGCAGCGGACAGGTCATAAAACAAGCCGCTGCAAAAACCGCACACGACGGCACGGGTCGGGTCGCCCGAGAACACACTCAGGCACACCAGGATAATCATGAAGTTGACGCGACCACCCGCAATGGAGATCTGCGGTGCCAGGCCTGCCTGCAGCAGCACGCACACGATGGCGGCGATCACAAACGTGCGGGAGCTCATCCCCTGCTCGTGTAGATCCATGGACATGCCCCCTATTCGTTCGAGCCAGAATCGGTCGTCTCGGACGTGTCGGAACTGTCATCCGAGCTCTCGTCCTTCGTCTTGGTTGCAGCATCGCGCGACGTTCCCTGCGGCGTGCTGTTGGCCGTGCTCACGTCCTCATCCGAGGCCGACTGTTCATCGGTCAGCGAGGTAATGACCAGCACTTCCTCGTTGTTCTCGGCCGTTGTCTGAGCGCGCACCACAATGGTGTAGTACACGTCGTTTGCCGATTTCTCAACCGACGAGACGGTGCCAAGCGGAAGGCCCTTGGGGAACACGCCACCGATGCCCGAGGTCACGATGATGTCGCCGACTTTAACATCGGAGTCGACGCTCACGTACTCAAGACGCAGCGTGCCGTCAGCCTGACCCTGCAGCATACCCTGGGCGCGCGTGTCCTGCACCATGGCGGACACGCCCGAGTTCTCGTCGCCAATCAGGCGCACGGTGGACGTCTTGGCCGAGACTTCGATGATCTGGCCGATAACACCGGCCGAACTCGTCACAGGCATGTTGATGGTAAGGCCGTCGGCAGAGCCCTTGTCGATGGTTACGGTCGAGGTCCAGGCATCGCCCGAGGCACCAACGATACGAGCAGCGGTCGATTTGAGGTTGTAGGTCGACTGCAGCCCGACCAGCCCCTCCAGACGCTCGGCGGTCTTTTGAGCCTCGGAGAGCTCAGCAACCTTAGAGGTCAGCTCCTCGTTTTGCTTCTTGAGCTCGTCGAGCGTGTCCTGCGACGCCGTAAGGTTAGAGAACACGTTGCCGATGGCATTGAAAGGAGCCGCCACAGCCGAACCCACAAAGCGCACCGGCGAGGTAATCGTCGTTACGCCCGAACGCACGGCATGAATCGGTCCTGCCTCGCCCTCGCGGATGTAAAACGTGAGCAGCAACACCGAAATCAGGCTGAAAACAATCAACGGGCGCATACCCGTTGATTGTCGCTTGGTATTCAGATTTGTGGAGAAACCCGAAGATCGTGCCAAATGGAATCCACCTTTTGGAAATTAAGCATTGGTCTGGACGAAGCCGCCATCAAACGCATTGGCCTCGAGCACGCGGGCACAGCCGTTAACGACGTTATCGAGCGCCGTGGGGCTGACGTTGACCGAAACGCCGGTCTCATCGCGCAGGCGCACGTCGAGACCGCGCAGCAGCGCGCCGCCACCAGTCAGCAAAATGCCGTAGTACATAAGGTCCGAGGCAAGATCGGGCGGCGTGGCATCGAGTGCGTCCTTGACGGCCTTGGCCATCTCGTCGAGCGGCTTGTTGAGTGCGCGACGAATCTCCTCGCTCTCGATGCGTACGGTCTTGGGCAGACCGGTGATCACGTCGCGGCCGTTGACCTCGACGTCGAGCTCGTCCTTGAGCGGCACGGCGGAACCGACCTTGATCTTGATGTCCTCTGCCGTACGCTCGCCGATGGCAAGGTTGTAGGCATCACGAACGTGCGTGAGGATGGCCTGATCGAACTCGTCGCCTGCAATACGGATGGACTGCGAGACGACGATGCCGCCCATAGCGATAACGGCAACCTCGGTGGTACCGCCACCGATGTCGATGACCATGGAGCCGGTGGGCTCCTCGACGGGCAGGTCGGCGCCGATAGCGGCGGCCATGGGCTCCTCGATCAGATAGGCCTGGCGAGCGCCAGCCTGGATCGTGGCCTCAAAGACGGCACGCTTCTCGACCGACGTGACGCCGGAGGGAACGCAGACGACAACGCGCGGACGCGGGGTCCACGGATAGCGCTTCTCGGACGCCTTATCGATAAAGTAGCGAAGCATGGCCTCGGTAACATCGAAGTCGGCGATGACGCCGTCCTTCAGGGGACGAACGGCCACGATGTTGCCGGGCGTACGGCCGAGCATGCGCTTTGCCTCGATACCGACCGCCAGGATGCGCTCGTCGTTCTTGTCGATGGCGACAACAGAGGGCTCGCGAATGACGATGCCCTTGCCGCGCACGGAGACAAGCGTATTTGCGGTGCCGAGGTCGATGGCAAGATCGCCCGCATAGCTACCGAAGAACATATCCATCAAAGAAAACAACGCAACTCCTGATGTGTTGGATGATTGCTGGAAAACTACTAGCTCATCATACTAGCGCAAGCCCGGCACCTCACTTGCGGTGAAGCGCCGGGCAAAGCTAAATCCCATAAGGTCACTACTGGTTGTCAGCAGCCGAGAAATCCATATCGAGCGAGGAAACGGCCCAGCCGATATGGTTGTCGGAGCGCACGAATTTGACGGTGTACTCCTGCTCGCCGCCCTTGGACAGCGATGCCTTCACCTTGGCGATCGTCTCGGTCATGGACTGATCCATGCCCTCGACGGACACGGTGGCACCCTGCGGAATCGAGGAGATGATCATCGACTTAGCGTCCTCGGACAGGCTCGATGCCAGGCAAGACTCGGCCTTTGCGGTGTCACCGTCGCCGGCAGCCTGGAACAGATCGGTGATAACCGACTCCTGCGAGGGGAAGCCAAAGCCGCGCGTGTAGGCAAAGCCCAGACCGCCCGCAGCAATCAAAATGAGCAGAAGCAGCACGATGAAGACTTTGAGACCCGTATGGCGATGGCGACGACGGACCTTGGCCTGCTTACGATCCTGACGGTCCTGCTGGACCATCTCGGACTCGGACAGCGTAAAGAAGCCGGTGTCCGAGGGATCGGGCATAAACTGACCGGTCGCGCCCGTAGGATCGAGCGGATCGACGGCAGGAGCGTCCATCGCGGGCGCCGGAGCCGTGGCCATAGCCGTCTGGGCAGACAGTGCGGCAAGCGAATCATGCACGCGGGCAAGCTCATCGGCCTGCTCGGAAGTGAGCTGGTAGATGCCATCGGCAGTAGCGGCGTTAAAGGCGTCGAGTGCGTCGGAGGGACGGCCGGCGGCAGAAAGCGCCTGACCCATGCCGGCATTGAGCGCACGCGTGTCGTCGCGGGGGCCGGCAAAGTCGATAGCCGTGCGGTAGGTCTCCACGGCATCCGCCGGACGGCCGAGCTTAATGAAGCAACGACCGAGCTCGCCGAGTGCGGCGGCAGGAGCCGGATTGGCGCCGTCGATGGCAGCCTGACGGAAGGCAGTACCCGCGTTGGCATAGTCGCCCGACTGGAACAGCGCGTTACCCAGGCCCAGATAGGCCTTGAACGGCGTGGCATAGGAAGCATCCTGCGTAGCGGCAGAAAACGCCTGGGCGGCCGTCGTGTAGTCGCCCACGGCGGCGAGCGCCTTGCCGCGGTTGGTGAGCAGCGCGCCGCGCTTGCCATAAGTGCCGTCGTTGAGGGCGGCGGCATAGGCCTCGGCGGCCTCGACATACATGCCCAGGTGCATCAAGGCGTTGCCACGAAGGTGATCGGCCTCGCCCATAATCTCATCGGGAGTCTTTGCCGCCCCAAGCATCTGGGCTGCAGCGGAAAAATCACCCGCGCGGTAAGCGGCGCGGCCCTGTTGGATCAGCTGGCTATTCAAGGAAGTCCCCTTTACTCGTGAACGATCTCGACATGGACGATCTCGTCGCCGGCACGCAGCTGCGAAATCACATCGAGACCCTCGACCGTGGTACCAAAGACGGTGTAACCGGAATCGAGGTTATGCTGGGCGCCCAGGCAGAAGTAGAACTGCGAACCCGCGGAATCGGGGTCCATGGAGCGTGCCATGGCAAGGGCACCATCGACATGGCTGTTGCGCGGATTGGTGGCAAACTCGCCCTTGATGCAGTAGCCGGGACCACCGGTACCGGGCATGCCGTCGGGGCCCTCAAGACCGGCAGCGACGTCGGCGCCGGACATATCGCGGGTATTGGGGTCGCCGCCCTGGATGACAAAACCGGGCACATAGCGATGGAACTTAAGGCCATTATAGAAGCCCATCGTAGAAAGCTCGCAGAAGTTCGCGACATGAATGGGAGCGCCCTCGCCGTCAAACTTGACCTTGATGGTACCCTTCGACGTCTCGATAACGGCGCACTCGTCGCCGGCAAGCTGATACTCGGGCGTGTAGAGCTCTTTCTTAAAACCAAACATGTGGTTCCTTCCTCGTGCGTTTAAAGCATATTTGTACGAATTGTAGCAATAAGCATGCGCTTACATCAATTGCGCACGTAGGTTATGCCGACTATGGCGAACTAATTTTAGGAACGCTGCTGCGGCTTCCAGGAGCCCACGTTGGCGTCGTACTGATTAAGCGCGCTGTTGCCACCCTGAGCGATGGGCGCCAGGATCTCGCTTTGGTGAGAACTCATCGACTCGCCATCGGGAATGGCCAGCGAGATGTCCCAACTCTGGCAGATCACGTCGACGCGCTCATACATCCACTCGGCAAGCTGCTTTAAGTGGGCGATGTCGTCCGCATAGACCGTATCGTCCTGGTACTTAAGGTTGCTGAGCTCATCTTGCGTCTTTTTAATCTGGTCGCGCAGGGCGTAAGCACTCTGCGACAGCTCCTGACGGGTGGACAGCGGCGTTCGGAGATAGCCGTTGTTAAAGGAATCGATGACCTTGCCGATCTGGTCCTCGTCACCGTAGGACACGATGGTCTGATACAGACCGTCGAGCCTGGTATAGAGCTGATCATCGGTCAGCACGGTTTCTTCCTGGACCACCTCGGCAGAATCGTCTTGCTTGGTATCGTCCTCAGTCGCCTCGCCCTTTTGGCGCGTGGGGAAGGTGGTTTGTGCAGCTTGGCCAAACTGGTCGTAGAAGCCAGGCATGACACCCATGGGATCGGTCGTCACGAACCAATAGGCACCGCCGCAAACGACGGCAAGTACCGCGATGACGATGAGCGGCTTGGGGATATGACGCTTGTGCTTGTGATAGGCGTCCTCGTCGGGATGCACCTTGCGCTTGGGTTTTTGAGCATCGTCGTGCAGGGAAACGGGCGTGGGAATATCGACCTTGGGGATACCGAAATCCTTATCGAAAGCCGGCAGCACGCAGGTCTCGTTAGGATCGGCGGCGTCCGAAAGAACCGCGGCAGCCGAGGCGGGCGCATGAGGCACCTCGGTATCGATCTGCTCTTGCGTTAGGCGCGGAAAGCCCGCCGTGCGGCCCGCTGCCAGGTCGGATGCGGCCGCGTCCTCGGAGAGGATACCCGGAGCGGGGCGTCCGCATTTGGGACACGTACGATCGTGCGGAGAAAGACGGGCACCGCAGCCCTCGCAGAACACGAACTCGGTGTGCTCGGGGCCATCGCCCGGACCCACATAGGCGTTGCAGTAGGGGCAGAACGAGGCGCCGTCCTCGATAGTCTTAAGGCAATGCGGGCAGATCACGGCATCCTCTTTTCGAAGCAATTCAAACAATCGAGGTTAGAGCATAACATCGCCACGGCCCCACAGGAGCAAGGCACCAATTCAACATCGCCAGGGCGCGTAGCTACTTCTTCTTTTTGCTTGGCATCGAGACTTTGATGCCTTGGGCGGACTTGGTCACGCGAGAGCGCTTGGCTCCGGTACTCCTCTTTTTCTTGGGCTGGGCCTGGGCCACGCCCTCGAGTGCACGGGCCTCGGCCTCGCGAGCGGTGCGATCTTCGCGGCGCTGCGCCATGTCGGCGGCGACGCGCTTGGCAAAACGCTCGGCCGTCGAACCCGTCGAGCTCACCTTGCCGCCACCGCGACCCAGGTGGACGCGCACACCACGGCCAAAACCAGTTGCGGCATGACGACGACGCGGCTTGAGCGAATCCATCATCGTGGCGAGCTTAAAGAACACCGAGCAGGTAAAGACCACGATAACAGCCAAGATAACCATCTGGCCCATCGACAGGTTGGCAA
>CABUMU010000054.1 GCA_902492855.1 uncultured Collinsella sp.
CGGGGTTGGTCTGATTGTTTTTGTTGAAGCTCTGCCTTTGGCTCAAATGGAAACGGGGGACGCATTTGCATCCCCCGTTTTTGTTGTGGTTACTCTAGATCAATAAATTTGGTGCTTATGATCTTGCCGTCTTTTACTAGCATTCTGGCCATGGTGGGGCCTCGGGTGCCTCTGGGGTAGCTGGCGCTGCCCGGGTTGAGGACTAAGCAACGGCCCACTTGGGCTTCTTTGGTTACGTGGGTGTGGCCGTTGATGGCTACGTCTACGGATCCCACCGGAAGGTCTTCGCGGTAGTGGGCTACGGCGAATTTGAGGCCTTCGTAGGTAAAGAGCGCAAGACGGTCTACATCGGGACCGTAGTCGCGGTAGTAATCGTTGTTGCCCAGTACGGCCCGCACGGGGGCGATGGTGCATAGGTGCTCGTAGTCCATCTCTGACGTGAGGTCGCCGGCGTGGATAATCAGGTCTGCGCCCTCAAGCTCATCCAAGAGCGCAGGCGATAAATAGCCGTGGGTGTCCGAGATGATGTCGATGCGCTTGGCGCTTGCGCTGTCCATGGGATCCCTTCCGCAAAAAACGATTCGGCAGATACATACAAAAAAGCCCCACGGCTCCGCAGACGATGGGTCTACAGGGCTGCGGGGCCAGTGTGCTAGAGACTCAGAGCCTTCTTGAGCGGCACGACGCGGCGGCGCGAAACCGGCACGCGTTCGTCGACGCCCGTAATGCCCAGCTGGATGGCGCCCGAGGGCACCGTCTCGACGTCCGTAACGCACGCCAAGTTGACGATATAGCGGCGGTGAACACGGAAGAAGCCAAAGTCGCAGAGCTTGGCCTCAAACTGCGCCAGCGAGGTCGTCGACAAAAAGCGATCATCGACGGTATAGATGCAGGAGTAATCGTCCTTGGCCATGATAAAGCGAATGTCGTCCACGGGAATGAGCACCTTGCGGCCGCCCTTTTCCACCGGGATACGCTCGATGGTCACCTTGCTGTCCGTAACCGGCTTGGCGCGTTGCATGACCTTCTCGATCGCGCGATCCAAGCGAGCTTCCTCGACCGGCTTCATCAGATAATCGACGGCATCCACGTCGAATGCCTCGACCGCATGGTCACTATACGCAGTCACAAACACGATCGCCGGCGGATTTTTGAGCTTATGCAGCGCCTCGGCAAGTTGCAGGCCCGAGGCACCGGGCATCGAGATATCGAGAAACACGACATCCACGCGACTTTCCATAAGCATCTCGATGGCGGAGCGGACGCTCGACGCCTCCGTGATCGTGCCGATCTTGCCCGTTTGCTCGAGCAGGAAGCGAAGCTCCGAGCGAGCCGGCGCCTCATCATCCACAATCATCGCACGCAGCATAGGGATAAAACCTTTCGTCAACTAACTACGCCGGGCATCCGTCGCATGACGTTGAGCCCGTAGCCCTTTATTTTACTATTGAATGTCAAAGATGCTCTCTGACAAATCAAGATGAAGGAGCACTTTGGTGCCCTTGCCCGGCGCCGATTCGACACGCGTATAGGAGTGCGGCCCATAAAAGCGATGGATGCGCTCCGAAATATTGTGCATGGCCACACCGGCGCCGCCACCCTGGGGAGAGCTGGCGTCGGGACGGGCAGAGCGCTCGTCAAACAGTCTGGCGGCGGTACCCTCATCCATGCCCACGCCATTATCGGCCACGGCAATCAAGATTGCATCCTCGCCGTCTTGGTGAACGGTCACGTCGATCCTCAGGGCGTCGTCATCGCCCATACCATGACGTACGGCGTTCTCGACAATCGGCTGGATCACGAACGCCGGCACCAGCGTATCTTCCACGTCCTCGGACACATCGAACGTCGCAAGCACGCGGTCCTCGCCAAAGCGGGCCTTCTCAAAGGTAAGGTAGCGCTTGGTCTGTGCGACCTCGCGCGAGACCGGAATAAGCGATCCCGAGTTGTCGAGCGTGGCACGATAGAACGATGAGAACTCACGAAGCAGTTCGCGGGCCCGCAGCGGGTCGGTGCGCGTAAACGATGTAATGGTGTTCAGCGTGTTGAACAGGAAGTGCGGGTTAATCTGCGCCTGCAGCGCACGCACCTCGGCGCGCGCCGTGAGTTCCTTTTGCACCTCGAGCTCGTGGATGGCGAGCTGCGTGGACAAGATCTCGGCAAAGCCCGAGGCAAGCGCGTACTGGGTACGGTCGACGGCGCGCGGGGTCTTGTAGTAGAACTTGAGCGTGCCGACGGTACGATCGCCCACCTTGATGGGGGCGATAATGCCGGCGGGGACTTGGTTGTGCGAGCCGTCCGAGCCCACGACATCCACCATACGGTTGAACGACTGCACGATGCCATGTTCGATAACGTAGCGTGTGGCAAGCGTGTGGATGGGAGTATCGGGCAGCAGTTTTTCCTCAAACTCGCCCGCGCAGGCAAGCACGTTGTCCTCGTCGGTGATGGCCACCGTCATGGCGCGCGTCTCGGGCAAAATGCGCCGGCACACCAAACGCGCCGACTCCTGCGTCAGACCGCCCTTAATGTCCTCGAGCATGGCCGAGGCCACCGAGAGCGTCTCCTCGGTGTACTGGGAGCGCACCGAATCGGGATTGAGCGTCAAAAAGATAAAGATGCACAGAAAGATGCACAGCAGCGCGCAGGCAATCACCGTGGCGATCGGCTCGATACCGGTCACCAAGGCAAAAATAAAGTACACCAGCACGCAAATGGCGCAGGCAACGGCAATGATGCGAAAGATTGATATTGAACTATCGCGCTGGGCGCGGCGGTCGATCATTCGGCCCCCTCCAGGATACTGATCAGTTGTGCGTCACGCCAAAGCCCGTCCATGATCTTGGGCCAAAAGCTCTGGAAACGCAGGTAGCTTGCAGCGTTTTGGCGCGCATAGGCCTTTGCCTCGTCGATACCATGGCGCCAGATGCGCAGGTAGCCCTCATGCTCGCGGGTAAACACGCTGCGGACCATAGCGGTCTTGCGCACGCGGTCGTCGAGCTCGCGCGAAATCCACGGGCCCGGGTAGGGCATGAGCGATGCCGCCGTAACGGGAATGAGCTCCTTTTGATGCGCGGCGAATGTCAACTTGGCCCGTTCGTAGTACCAACGGTATACATCCTGCATAAAGCGCGGTGAGCGCTTTTCGGACTCCGGAGGCAGATGGCGCACGGTCCACTCGTTATCGAACCACACGTCGTAGCCAAACATGCGCATGTTAAAGAGGTAATCCAAGTCCTCGCCGCGGGTGATAAACGGGTCAAAGGCCACACGCGTAAAGGCGCGGGCGTGCAGGGCCATCAGGCCGCCGCACACGTAGTTGGAGCGCGAGATGCGGGAGCCCGAAAGCGCCTTTTTCATCCAACGGTTGAACTCGATGCGCTTGGTCCACCAACGATGGCAGATGCCCGCCTTGTCCGTGGGAGCCAGCGGCGAGCCGTCGCGATCGTAGAAATAGCCGCTCTTGACCAAGATCGGCAAGCCCTGACGCGTCTGCTGCCCCAACGCATAGGTCGCGCGCTTCATAAAGTCGGCGTCGATGACAGTCTCATCGTCATCCAAAAAGATAACCGCGTCATGCCCCAGCACAGCGGCACAGGCTAGCCCCATATTGCGGATGGCACCGTAGCCTCGCAGGCTCACGCACTCGCCCGAACCCTTGGGCGCGATCTGAGCAACCCGGTCTGCGATATGCGAGGCCTGGGTGTTGGTGACAACGGTGACCTTGAGCGTGGGATGCGCGTCGACAATCTCGTGCACGCGCAGCGACACATCGGCTGTAGCAGAAACGGGACAGACCACCAAAAGGATGATGCGCGGGATGTCGCGCACCTGCTCAAGCGAGGCCAGGCAGCGGTCGAGTTCGGGATTGTCGGCGTTGAGTCGTGTCGAATGGTCATAGGTGCCAGGGGCGTTTGCGCAAGCGTCATCGCCCGCCCAATACGTTGGAATCACGACTGTGGCGTTCATGCCTTACCCTCCCTGCAACACAAAAACGGGACGCCGCCAAACACAGGCGACGCCCCGCGACCTAGCTGATTCCATCATACCCACTTGGGCAAATCATTGCTCGCAAGTCGCAATGTTTATTGCGGATAACCCCAAAAGAGTACCGTGGACAGGCACAATAGCTGCTCGCTCCTATGCGGCATGCTCTGCCGCCCGAGTCATGCGGGACAGGCGGACCAGCAGCATAAAGCCAACGATCAGCAACACGCCAATGGAAAGGACGCCCAGTGACGGGTTGCCGGTCAACGAGGTGACGACCGACACCAGGAAGGTGCCCATGACGCTTGCATAACGACCAAAGATGTCAAAGAAGCCGTAGTACTCGTTGGATTTTTCCTTAGGGATAATGCGGCCAAAGTAGCTACGGCTGAGCGCCTGCACGCCGCCCTGGAACAGGCCGACCATAATGGCAAGCACCCAGAATTCGAAGGCGGTCTTTAGGAAGAACGCGGCAAACAGCACAATGCCCATGTAGGCGGCGACGGCCACCAGGATCATGTTGAGCGTGCCCACGCGTCCGGCGAGCTTGCCGTAGATGATGGCGGACGGAAAGGCCACGAACTGCGTAACGAGCAGCGCCAGGACCAACTGGGTCGAATCAATGCCCAAGGCCGATCCGTAGCTGGTTGCCATGGAAATGACCGTGTGCACACCGTCGATATAGAAGAAGAACGCGATCATGTAGACCAGCACGGTCTTGTTGTGGGCGATCTCGCGCATGGTGTGTCCGACCTCGGAGAACACACCGCCCACGATGTGGCCGATAGTGTCCTCGGGACCGCGCTCGCGACCGTACTTTTGCTTATAGGTGCGAATGAGCGGCAGGGTAAAGATGAGCCACCAGGCACCAGTGATGATAAACGACAGACGCGTTGCCAGCATGGTAGGGACGCCAAGAGCGGGGCCACCCATGATGAGCGCCAGGCAGATGACGAACGGCACGGTGGAACCGATGTAGCCCCAGGCATAGCCCGAGCTGGACACGGCGTCCATGCGCTCGTCGGTGGTAATGTCGGGCAGCATGGCGTCGTAGAACGTCATAGAAGAGTTAAGGCCGATGGTGCACAGCACGTACACGGTCAAAAATGCCATGGCGGACATTGGGATAGCCTGCGCCAGGCAAAGCACCAGGCCCGTGAGGAAGAAGCCCAAGAAGAACTTGATCTTGTTGCCAGCGTAGTCGGCAAGCGCGCCCAGAATGGGCATGAGCATGGCGATGACCAGCGAGGCGATCGTCTGCGCATTGCCCCAGGCGACCACCAGGTCGGCCGAGGAAGCGCCGGTATTGATGGCGTTAAAGTAAATGGGCACCACCGAGGTATTGAGCAGCACAAGGGCCGAATTGCCCACATCATACATAACCCAGTTACGCTCGAGCTTGGTGTATTTCATGGACAGGGACCCTTCGTATTCGCCCGATATGCAGTTAGTTCATCGTACCCCAATTGTCCAGAAGCACCGGTAAGGATTCGGCAAAGGGGCACGCACAGGCCCTATTCCTCGCGGTCGAACTCCTCATCGGCTTCGAGCACGCGACCGCTGTAGTTGATGTGGCCGGTCACGGCATCCATGTCACCGGTCTCGATAAAACGTGCGACCGTGCACTCGTAATCGACCAGCGCGCGATCAAAGACCTCGGGGAAACTCTCGTTCGAGACCTCGTCGGTAAAGGGATTCTTCCATGTCAGATGGCCCAGGTTACCGGTGCGCTCGGGCAGCTCCGTCGTCACGCGATGGGCAAGGCCGTCGAGCAGCGAGTAGTCGTGCACCAAGCCCTCAACCAACGAGATCGCGCGCGTCTTTGCGGAGCCGGCCGGCTCAATCGCGCGGTAAAGTCGCTGCATATTGGCAACGGCAGCACCGTACTCCCCCGCCGGAATGTCAATGCCGTACACGCGTCCGGCAACATAGCTCATCAGCACGCCGGCCACGCGATTGATGCGATCGGTGGTGACGATCTCGCCCGCCGGCGGGTAATCGTCGACCGTAGCGCCATCGCGTTTAAGCTGCAGCATCAGCACATCCAGGTCGCTCTCGATCACGGCATGGACCTGACTGCTCGAATTCTCAAGCTCTGAATCGGACTCCACGATGCCAAACTGCTGCTCATAGACAAAAGGATGGGCGTTGCGGTCGAGCACGTAATGAGACAGCAGGCCCAGCGCAAAGGCACGACCCAAGCTGGCGTCGCGCGGCAGCAGATGCGACACGCCGTCGCGCAGGCACGCGAACTGGCGAGACATGCGCGACCGATGCATGACCTGCGCCAGCAGCGTGCAGTCGGAAACACGCGGTGTCAGAATGTGAAAGAAAAACGGGTCGGGGCCTTGGTTGCCCAAGATAAAGGCAATGCGCTCTTCATCGGACGTGATGACGCCCTGCGGAAGACGGTCGATGCTTTCCTCGCCAAACAGATGATGGGTGATAAGCGCGGGCATAATGATCCTTTCGATTTCATTCGATGCCACCCATTATGCCCACCGCGCGCCCATGCCAAACCTGCGATGGTAAACGACGGCACGCAGACCGTCTACGCAAGCCCCAAGTGTGCTTTAACCTCGGCAGCGCGACGGCGGGACACGGGCACCATCGAGGTTACGCGATCGAGCCTGAGCTCCATAAGACCCGTGGAACCGATCTCGACATTGTGCACGTCTTCCAAATTGACCAGATAGCTGCGATGAACGCGAATAAAGCCCTCGGAGACCAAGCGACGCTCGAGCGAAGAGATCGACTCATTGATCAGGTACGTTCCCTCGGCGCAGATGGCATTGCAAAAATCGGCACGCGCCTCAAAGTAGCAGACGTCTGCGGCGGGAATGAACACCTTTTTGCCCCCGCGGTCCACCGTCAGACGCAAAGGCTGGCGCGGAGCGTGGATAACACGACGGGCACCCAAGGCTGTCTCGATCTTGTCGAGTGCCTTTGACAGGCGTGCGTCCTCGACCGGCTTGACGACATAGTCGACAGCATCGAGGTTATACGCATCGGCGGCAAACTCGGCAAACGCCGTCACAAACACCACGACCGGCGGCGTCTTTAGGTTCTGCAGCGTCTCGGCAAGCTCAATTCCCGAGCGACCGGGCATGGTAATGTCTAAAAACAACACGTCGGGCTTGTTCGACAGAATCGACTCCACGGCTTCGGTGACATTGCCCGCCTCGGCAATCTGGCCCACACGCGCATCCTTTTCCAACAGATAGCGTAGCTCAGCCCTAATGGGAGGCTCGTCATCAACCACCAAGATGTTCCAGCCTTCGGACATATGTGCTTCCCCTCTTTTTCTCTCAATCCAACCGCGTGCTACGCCGTCAACGGCGCGGGCTCATGCGGCTCGCCGTTCAGCTCGACGATGACCTGCGTTCCCACGCCCTCCTGGGACTTCACGCGCATGCCGGAATCTTCTCCGTAAAAGAAATGGATGCGCTGAAGCACGTTGAAGAGCGCCAGGCCGCAACCTCGCTTGACGGAGCCGTCGGCGGTAATGCTCTCGGGCTCCTCCAGGCGATGTTGCTCAAACAGATGCGCGCAGACTTCTTCGCTCATACCGATGCCGTCGTCCTCGACGATGATCTCCAAACCGTCATCGGTCTCGAAAGCCCTAACATGAATAGAAAGCGGCTCGGTCTCGCGCTGCGCGTGCTTGATGCAGTTTTCGAGCAACGGCTGCAAGATAAACGGCGGCACCATGCAATCGCGCACCTCAAAGTCGATATCGACCGAGACGCGCAGACGGCCGTCGCCATAACGAGCCTGCATAAGATTGATATAGCGAGTGCCCTGTTCCACCTCGTGCTCGAGCGTTGTGAGGGTATCGGAATCAGAAAGCGTCTGACGGTAGTAGTTGGAGAAGTCGATCCGCAGCGATCGCGCCTTGTCGGGCTCGGTTCGAACGAGCGACACGATGGTGCTGATGGTGTTAAACAGAAAATGAGGATCGACCTGCGATTGCAAGGCGCGCAGCTCCACGCGGGCCGTAAGCTCGTCCTGGCGCTCGAGCTCAAAGCTCGCAAGCTGCGTGGAAATGAGGTCGGCAAAGCCCGAGGCAAGCGCCGTCTGGCGCATATCGATGCTGCTCAGACGGGGATAATACAGCTCGAGCGTGCCCACGCAATGCCCGCGCACGGTAAGCGGTGCGACAATACCGGCGCGCAGGCGCGGAAAGTAGCCACCCGTCTCGGTCGAGGCATCGCGCGAGAACACGCTTTGCTCACCGCTGTTAATCACATTGAGCGTGGTCCGCAGCACCACCGGGGTGCCCGCGGGGCATTTTGCCGAGTCCTCGCCCCAGCTTGCCAACACCTGCTTGCCGTCGGTAAAGCAGATGGCAGAGGCGATAGTTTCGGACAGGATGATCTTAGAGGCGCCCAGGGCAGCTTCGGGCGTAAGGCCGCGCGACGTGTAGGCGAATATTTTCGACGCGATGGCGAGCGTGCGGTCGGTAGCGCTCGATGTGAGGTCGTCGGGAACGACAAAGACGTACGAGAAGAAGAAGCACAGCATGACCAGGCCGGCAATGACGACAACGGCCGGAACGGGATTGGGATTATCGGTTAGATCCCAGATGAGCAGCAGGATAAGCAGCGGAACGACAATACCGAGCAAGATGGCTTGAACCACATGCTGAGCGGTACGAAAGACCTTGGTAGAGTTGTAGCTCTTGCCCAGAATCAGCCTATTGAGATCCACCGTCATCTCCTTCTTACTGACGCACCCCATAGCAATAAAGAGGGCCGCAAGCGACCCTCTCCATTGCATTATGCAATCAAATACTGTGTTTTACATCAAGCCATCGATGAACGGTAGCTTAGGCGCTGTACTTGTTTGCCTCGCCGAAGGTGCCGGCCTCGACAATCCAGCCGTCCTTCATGATGACGTCCATGTTGTCGGTGTTGAGCACGTGAATGTCGGCGGCGACGTCACCGTTGACGACCAGCAGGTCGGCGCACTTGCCGGCCTCGATGGAACCGGTCTCGTCCTCGATGTGGCACATCTTGGCACCGTTGAGGGTGGCGCAGGTGATGGTCTCGACCGGAGTAAAGCCGATCTTGTCGACGAACTCGTACATCTCCTCGATGGAGCAGGTGCCGTACGGGGTGACGAAGGAGAAGGAGTCGGAGCCGATCGTCATGACGACGCCGCGCTTCTTGGCCTCGCGCAGGCAGTCGTAGTTGCGCTGCAGCTCCTTCTCGACCAGGGTGCCCTCGTACTTGTCGTGCAGCTCGGGGACGTAGACGGGCGGATAGGTGGCATACCAGGTGGGCAGGAAGGCGATCGTCGGAGTGAAGAAGGTGCCCTGCTCGGCCATGAGGTCCATGGTGCGCTCATCGATATCGAAGCCGTGAATCAGCTGCTCGCAGCCAAAGCGAACGGAATCGTAGGCAGCGGCGTGGTTGTTGTAGCAGTGGCTCCACACGGGGATGCCGACCATCTTTGCCTCTTCGACCACGGCCTGGATCTCCTCGGAGCAGTAGTGCTGGTCGCGGCCGGAGTCCCAGCGCCAGATGCCGCCACCGGTAGCCCAGATCTTGATGGCATCGGGGTTCTCACGCAGGCGACGACGGACGGCCTTGCGCAGATCCCAAGGACCGTCGACCTGATCGCCCCAGGGGTGCGATTCCTTGTTGAGCTCCTGGCTGCAGTGGTGGGAGTCGCCGTGGCCGGCAACGCGGCAGAAGCCAAGGCCGGTGGCCAGAACGCGCGGGCCCTTGAAGACGCCCTTGTCGATGCAGTCACGGATCTGGATACCAAAGCGGCCGATCTCGCAGACGGTGGTGAGGCCGTGGGTGAGGCAGTCGTAGGCCTGCTTGACGGCGACGGCCTGCTTCTCGAGGAGCGGCTGCATGACCCAATCGGTGTCATCGTCGGTCAGGTTGCCCGAGAAGTGCAGGTGGGTGTCGATCAGACCGGGAAGGACGGTCTTGCCGGCGGCGTCGATGACCTCAACGCCCTCGGGAAGGTCCTGCATGGCGCCGGCGTACTCGATCTTGCCGTTGTCGTCGACGAGAACGAGGGAGTTCTCGACCGGCTCGGCACCGGTACCGTCGATGAGCTTTCCGCCAACGATTGCATACTTAGTGGACATGGTTCCTCCTTATGGATCCATATAGTGGGCGAGACCGTGTTGGGTTAAGGCCTCACAAAGCTACCCAAGTGGTGCCGGGTTCGGTGCGCGGAAGAGAGGGTCCCGCGCACCTGATCCGCCCCGGCTAGGCGTTACTTTTTGCGGGAATTGGTGAAAGCCATGAGGGCCAGGCCAATAGCCAACCAGCCGATCACGATGCTCCACTCCACCATGTTGAGGGAGGCGGGAGAGAACGGAATCACGAGCAGGCCGATGATGATGGCGCAGGCAGCAATAGCGAGGGAGATGCCAAACTTGCCGCCGGTCACCTCGTAGGGACGGGGCAGGTCGGGCTCGGTGAAGCGCATGCGCAGGCAGGCGAGGGCGACCATGCCGCAGGAGAAGATGAAGGCGAGAGCCGACACGTTGGTCAGGGGGATGAGCATGTTCTTGCCCAGGAACGGACCGACGACGGTGATGACGCCCAGAACGACGCAGGCGAGCTTGGGAGCGCCGGACTTGGGGTCGACCTCGGCGAATTTCTCGGGCAGCTGGCCTTTACGACCCATGGCGAGCATGATGCGGCTCGTGGCGCCGTAGAAGGAGTTCATCGGGCCCATGGGTCCAAGCGTGGCGATGACAAGCATGGCCAGGTACAGGAGCATATTGATGCCCTTGAGGCAGGCAAGCGCGGGAACCGGGCTCTTAACAAACTCATGCCAGTCGAGGATAGTGCCGAACGAGTAAATGCAGACCATGTAGAAGCCGCCGGCGGCCAGCAGGGCCAGGGAGATGATCTTGCCGAACTTGTTCCAGTTAAGGCCCTCGGCTGCTTCCTCAGCCTGCTGGGGAATGGTGTCGAAACCGGCGTAGAAGAACGGGGTCAGTACCAGGACCGACACGATACCGGCGAACGGGCTGGTGCCCTCGGTGGCGGCCTTACCGCCGCCAGCGCCGGCGACCTGAGAGAACACAGGCATGGCGTTGCTCGGCGAGCCGGTGAACAGCGAGACACCCATGGCGAGCAGCATGCCGCAGAGCAGGGCCTTGGTCAGGAAGGCTTGGAGCTTGGCGGCCGAGCTGGCACCGCGGAAATTGAGGAAGATGACGTAGACTGCAAAGCCGAGCGCGATCAGCGTCGGGAACAGGTAAACGTCGGCGCCCAGGATGGTGTAGAGCTTGACGGCGCGCAGCCACTCAAGACCGGGCAGGCTACCGAACATCTCGGACACAAGGGTCGAAATGGCAATGGCCTCCCACGGGCACAGGATGCCGTTGCCCAGGGCCAGGAGCCAACCGGTGATGTAGCTCAGCGTACGGCCAAAGCTACGATCGACATACTCGACGATGCCGCCAGAGATGGGGATAGCAGCCGTGAGCTCACCGAAAACAGCTCCGACGGGCACGAGGAAGATTGCACCCAAGAGGAATGCGATCATAGCGGGAACGGGACCGCCGCCCACGACCATCCAGTCGCCGACCTGCAGAACCCAACCGGTACCGATGATGGCACCGAAACCGATGGTGAAGAAGTTCCAGAGCGAAAGCGTTTTCTTCATGCCGCCGTTATCCTCGACTGCAACTTCTGCATTCTTGTCCGCCATTGTTCCCCTCCTTTCCTTTTTGACGCCCCTTGGCGTCACCCCTTGCGCGGTCCGTTTTGCCGCGCGCTTTTATTCCATGGCTTTAAGATACGGCCTTGGCGCAGCAGCGCCGCTCGCAGCTCGACCGAAGGCAGAACTGCAAAACGAGCGGCACCGTTTTTGGGACGAACGGCGGGAGACGTCATTCGTCTTGGACGTTTTCATCTTGTCTGCTTTTGAAGACCTGTTACCGCGACGCTTGACGCGCGGCGCGGCAACGTTCATACCATTTGTCAGGCTTTTGGCTCATATGCCCATGTGTCGTGCATCTTTTTATGTAGGATAGACAAGTTACACATGAGACAAGGTGATTCGAATGGCATACGGATACAATGACGGCGACCAACGGCCACAAAGCGTGCGCCTTGCCGGCCGCACCATGCCAACGCCCAGAAGCACCTCCGACAACGACAACCCGCAGCGCCCCCAAGAGCAGCTCGGGGCTTCTTCGCGGCAACAAAGCCGTACCGCGCAGCAGTCAGACCGCGTGAGCACGAGCACGCGCCAACGCCAGACCGACGCATCGCAGCCACGCCGCTACGATCGCCGTACGACCGACTACAACGTCAAGCGCTCCTTTTCGCGACCTCAACGCGATCGCGGCAATTCCGCCCCTCACCCCGCGTCGCACATCACAAGCCACGCGCTTCCGGCCCGCCGCCTACGCCTTGCGCTTTGCTCCATCGCCGCCTGCCTCGTCTTTGTGTTTTTGGGATCCTGTATCTCCCACGGATCAGCCGGTCTTGAGCCCACTGCCGAGGACAAGCTGCTTAAAGCTCCCGTCGCACCCGGTTACTCCTTTGCGTTCTCGACCCCACGCTCGCAATGGCAGGCCGGCGCCATGCCCCACATCTACCAAATTGACCCCGCATGGTCGGAGCTGCCCTATGCCGGTGGCACTATTCGCGAAAACGCTTGCGGTCCTACCTGCCTCACCATGGTCTATATCTTTAAGACCGGCCATACCGATAAGACGCCGGTCGATATATGCGCGCTGG